>JAEEGY010000069.1 GCA_016280565.1 Fretibacterium sp. | reverse complement strand
CGGAGACGGTGAAGGAGCGGGAGGCCCGGCCCCTGCTGGACAAGTGGACCTTCTCGACCAACGGCGTCTCCATCATGGGGCGCAACGGCATCCCCGTCATCGGCTTCGGCCCCGGTGCGGAGGCCCAGGCCCACGCCCCCAATGAGATCACCTGGAAGGACGACCTCGTGACCTGCGCGGCCTTCTATGCGGCCCTGCCGCAGTACTACTGCGATTAAACCCGGTAGGAAACCCGCTACGCGGGGCTGTTTATCCGGCTCTTCCGGGCCGGATATGCCAATATATGAAAAATGAAAGGAAGTCGATCACAAATGGCAGATTTTAAGGAATATATCAGCACTCTGAACGGCCTCAAGTTCGACAAGATGTACCAGAACGACTTTTTCCTGACCTGGGAGAAGACGGACGACGAGCTCAGGGCCGTGTGGACGGTGGCCGACGCCCTGAGGAACCTGCGGGAGCGGAACATCTCGACGAAGGTGTTTGACTCCGGGCTGGGCATCTCCCTCTTCCGCGACAACTCGACCCGCACCCGCTTCTCCTTCGCCTCTGCCTGCAACCTGCTGGGGCTGGAGGTCCAGGACCTGGACGAGAAGAAATCTCAGGTGGCCCACGGCGAGACGGTGCGCGAGACGGCGAACATGATCTCCTTCATGGCGGACATCATTGGTATTCGCGACGACATGTATATCGGCAAGGGCAACGCCTATATGCACGAGGTCGCGGACGCGGTGGAGGCGGGGCACAAGGACGGCATCCTGGAGCAGCGGCCCACGCTGGTGAACCTCCAGTGCGACATCGACCACCCGACGCAGTGCATGGCCGACGCGCTCCACGTCATCCATGAGTTCGGCGGCATCGAGAAACTGAAGGGCAAGAAGCTCGCCATGAGCTGGGCCTATTCGCCCTCCTACGGCAAGCCCCTCTCCGTGCCCCAGGGCGTCATCGGGCTGTTCACGCGGCTGGGGATAGACGTCGTCCTCGCCCATCCCAAGGGCTACGAGGTCATGCCGGACGTGATCGAGGTGGCGAAGAAGAACGCTGCTGCCTCCGGCAGCGCGTTCAGCATCACCAACGACATGAAGGAGGCCTTTAAGGACGCCGATGTGGTTTACCCGAAGTCCTGGGCGCCCTTCGCCGCCATGGAGAAGCGGACGAAGCTCTACGGCGACGGGGACCAGGCAGGCATCGACGCGCTGGAGAAGGAGCTCCTGAAGCAGAACGCCGAGCACAAGGACTGGGCCTGCACCGAGGACATGATGAAGCTCACGAAGGGCGGAAAGGCCCTCTATCTCCACTGCCTGCCCGCGGACATCTCCGGCGTCTCCTGCAAGGAGGGCGAGGTGGACGGCTCCGTGTTCGACCGCTATCGCACTCCGCTTTACAAGCAGGCCAGCTTCAAGCCCTACGTCATCGCGGCCATGATCCTGCTGGAGAGGTTCGCAAACCCGGCGGCAGTGCTTCAGAAGCTGGAGAAGCGCGGCCAGGAGAGAGTATTCAGGGCGTAAAAGATGAAGCAGAAAATCGTCCTTGCCCTCGGCGGAAACGCCCTGGGCAACACCCTTCCCGAACAGCTCAAGGCGGCGCAGGTCACGGCGAAGGCCATTGTGGACCTCGTGGAGGACGGACATCAGGTCGTCATCGTCCACGGCAACGGTCCCCAGGTGGGCGTCATCAACAACGCCATGACGGAGTACACGCAGAACAACAACTCCTTCACCGTCCCGCTGTCCGTGTGCGTCGCCATGAGCCAGGCGTACATTGGCTACGACATCCAGAACGCCCTGCGCGAGGAGTTCCTGAACCGGGACAAGGAGCCCCCGGCCATGGCCTCCCTTGTGACGCAGGTGCGCGTGGATGCGGAGGACCCGGCCTTCAACGACCCCACCAAGCCCATCGGCGTCTTCATGACGAAGGAGGCCGCTCTGAAGGAGGCGGGGGCGCGGGGCTGGATCGTCAAGGAGGACGCGGGCCGGGGCTACCGGCGCGTCGTGGCCTCCCCCAGGCCCAGGGAGATTATCGAGCTGAAGGCAATCCGCGCCATGGCGGACGCGGGGCACCTGGTCATTTGCTGCGGGGGCGGCGGCATTCCCGTCGTGTCCCAGGGCAAGCACCTGGCCGGCGTCCCGGCGGTCATCGACAAAGACCTGTCGGCGTCGCTCCTGGCGGAGAGCATCGAGGCGGATATGCTGCTGATCCTCACCGCCGTGGAGAAGGTGGCTGTCCATTTCGGCAAGCCGGACCAGAAGGGGCTCGACACCATGACGGTCGCCGAGGCTGAGAAGTACATCGCGGACGGTGAGTTTGCCCCCGGCTCCATGCTGCCCAAGGTGCAGGCGGGGATCCGCTTTGCCGAATCGGGCCCGGGCCGGACTGCCCTCATCACGCACCTTCAAAAGGCGCGGGAAGCCTTAAAAGGCACGACAGGCACGCGCATCATCAGAGGCTGAAAGAGGGGGCTTCGGCCCCCATTTCTTTAACAGAGTGGAGCGAGGCTTATGAGCGATGAGCTTT
>JAEEGY010000068.1 GCA_016280565.1 Fretibacterium sp. | reverse complement strand
TCGCCCGTGGCGAGGGGTTTGAGCCGCCGTTCACGGGGATCTGCGTGGCGGTCCGAAAGGACAATACAAAGCTGCTGAAGGCGATCAATAAGGCCCTCTCCGGCATCTCGACGGAGACGAGGCTCCAGCTGATAGATCAGATGACGGCCCAAGCGGAGAAGGCGGACAAGGTGCTGTGAGGCAGGATTCCTTTGCCAGCCGCAACTGTTAAAGCCTTTTCCGTTCAATTTTATCTTTCAACAAAGGAAGTGAACTCATGCTGCGCTACATCTTACGCCGTGTCCTGTTCCTGATCCCCGTCCTGCTGGGGGTGGCGTTCTGCGTCTTCACGCTGCTCTACCTCACGCCGGGCGACCCGGCCCGCATGGTTCTGGGTGATCTGGCAACGGACGAGGCCATCAAGGAGTTCCGGGACAAGGAAGGGCTGAACGACCCCTTCCTGGTGCAGTTCGGGAACTATGTTTACAAGGCCGTGGTCCATGGGGACATTGGACGCTCCTACAGCACCAAGCGCCCGGTCATGACGGAGATTCTGACCGCGTTCCCCTACACGCTGAAGCTCTCCGCCTTCGCCATGATTATCGCTATCCTCATCGGCATCCCCTGCGGCATCATCTCGGCGATCAAACAATATTCGTGGTTTGACACCATCACCATGATCTTCGCCATGATCGGGCTGTCCATGCCGGTGTTCTGGCTGGGCCTGCTGCTGATCCTGCTCTTTGCCGTGCACCTGCGCTGGCTGCCCTCGTCGGGGTTCTCCACGTTCAAGGCGATGATCCTGCCCTCGGCGGCGCTGGCCGCGCAATCCATCTCCATGGTGACGCGCATGACCCGCTCCTCCATGCTTGAGGTCATCCGGGCGGACTACATCCGCACGGCCCGCTCCAAGGGGCAGAAGGAGTCCATCGTCATCGGCGTTCACGCGCTGCGCAACGCGCTCATCCCCGTGGTGACGCTCTGCGGTCTTCAGTTTGGGCACCTTCTCTCCGGTGCCATCCTGACGGAGTCCATCTTCGCCGTGCCCGGCGTGGGACGCCTGATGGTCAACGCCATCATGAGCCGCGACTACCCCATGGTCCAGGGCGGCGTGCTGTTCGTGGCCATCACGTTCAGCATCGTGAACCTGCTGGTGGACCTTCTGTACGCCTACATCGACCCGCGCATCAAGGCGGAGCTCAAGTAAGGAGGGCCGGTTATGAACGATACCGAAAAGATCGTCCCTGAGCTGACGAAGCGCAAGCGCCGGGGCCCCTTCATGGAGGTCCTGTATCGCCTGGCGAAGAGCCCTCTGGCGATGTTTGGGCTGGCCATCATTGCGCTTTTGGTGTTCTGCGCCATCTTCGCGGAGGTCATCGCGCCCTACAGCCCCATCAAGCAGGACCTTATGCACATGTTCGAGACCCCCTCCGCGGAGCACTGGCTGGGCACGGACGAGTTTGGCCGCGACATCCTGAGCCGCCTCATCTACGGCGCGCGGGTGTCGCTCCAGGTGGGCTTCATCGCCGTGGGCATCGCCCTGGTGACGGGAGGAATGCTGGGAGCTGTCTCCGGCTATTACAGCGGCTGGCTGGACAACAGCATCATGCGCGTCATGGACGTACTGCTCTCCATCCCCCAGACGCTTTTGGCCATTGCCATCGTGGCGGCCCTGGGGCCGAGCCTGATGAACCTGATGATCGCGGTGGGCATTTCCGCCGTGCCGACCTATGCGCGCATCGTCCGCGGCTCCGTGCTGTCCATCCGCAGCATGGAGTTCATCGAGGCGGCGCGGGCCGTGGGCAGCTCCGACCTTCGCATCATCCTGAAACACATCCTGCCCAACAGCATGGCCCCCATCATCGTGCAGTCCACGCTGGGCGTGGCGTCGGCCATCCTGAACGCGGCGGGCCTTTCCTTCATCGGCCTGGGCATCCAGCCGCCCAACCCCGAGTGGGGCGCAATGCTCTCCGGCGGGCGGCAGTACATCCGCGACTACCCGCACATGACGCTCTACCCCGGCCTGGCGATCATGCTCACCATTCTGGCTTTGAACTTCCTGGGCGACGGCCTGCGCGACGCGCTGGACCCGAAGCTGAAGCGGTAAAGGGGGGCCACGATCATGGCAGACAATAATTTGATGTTGGACATTCGCGACCTCACGATACACTACGAGACGGACAGCGGCGTGGTCCACGCGGTGGAGGGCCTGAACCTCCAGCTTGGCCGCGGCGAGTCCCTGGGGTTCGTCGGCGAGACGGGTGCGGGCAAGACCACCACGGCCCTGGGCATCATGCGCCTTATCCCGAACCCGCCCGGAAAGATCAAGTCCGGCCAGATCCTGTTTGACGGGGAGGACCTGCTGAAGAAGAGCGAGGCGGAGATGCGTCGCATCCGGGGCGCGAAGATCGCGATGATCTTCCAGGACCCCATGACGAGCCTCAATCCCGTCATGACGGTGGACAAACAGATTGCCGAGATGATCAGGCTGCACCGGAACGTCTCGGAGCACGAGGCCCTGAAGCAGGCGGGGGATATGCTGGAGCTGGTGGGCATTCGCCGGGAGCGTATGCACGACTATCCGCACCAGTTCTCCGGCGGCATGAAGCAGCGCGTGGTGATCGCCATCGCGCTGGCCTGCGACCCGGAGCTCCTCATCGCGGATGAGCCGACGACGGCGCTGGACGTGACCATCCAGGCCCAGGTGCTGGAGCTGATGAAGAAGCTGAAGCAGCAGTTCTCGGCGTCCATGATATTGATAACCCACGACCTGGGCATCGTGGCGGACATCTGCGACAAGGTGGCCATCATGTATGCGGGGCGCGTGGTGGAGTACGGGGACAAGCGCTCGCTCTACGCGAACCCGCTGCATCCCTACACCATCGGCCTGTTCCGCTCCGTGCCGGACATCGACGAGGACGTGGACGAGCTGCCGGTCATCCCCGGCCTGATGCCCGACCCGATGGACCTGCCCACGGGCTGCGCGTTCCATCCCCGCTGCTCCATGGCGGAGGAGTGCTGCTCGCGGGAGCGGCCGGAGATGAAAGAGCTGGAGCCGGGGCACTTCGTGGCCTGCCCTGTAAGGGCTCGTATGCTGGGACAGGCGTAAGGAGGGGCGGACGATGGATAACAATAAGCCCTACATTAAGGTCGAGAACCTGAAAAAATATTTCAGCACTAAGCGCGGTCTTCTCCACGCCGTGGACGATGTGAGCTTTGAGATCAAGCGGGGCGAGACCCTGGGCCTCGTGGGGGAGTCCGGCTGCGGCAAGTCCACGCTGGGCCGCTGCCTCATCCGTCTTCTGGACAGCACATCGGGCAAGGTGTTGCTGCAAAACCCGGAGGGCGAGGGATACACCGATGTAACAAAGGTGAGTGCCCGCGAGATGAAGGAGCTGCGCAAGCGGGTGCAGATCGTGTTCCAGGACCCGTACTCCTGCCTGAACCCGCGGCTTTCCGTGTGGGAGCTCATCGCGGAGCCCCTCATCGTGAACAGCATCTACGACGACAAGGCGGCCATGCGAAAGCGTATCCGCGAGCTGATGGACACGGTGGGACTGGCGGAGCGGCTGGAGAACAGCTACCCCCACGAGCTGGACGGCGGGCGGCGGCAGAGGATCGGCATTGCGCGGTCCCTGGCGCTGAACCCGGAGTTCATCGTGCTGGACGAGCCGGTGTCCGCGCTGGACGTGTGTATCCAGGCTCAGGTCCTGAACCTGCTGAATTCGCTTCAAAAGGAGTTCAACTACACCTACGTCTTTATCTCGCACAACCTGAGCGTCGTCCGTCACGTGTCGGACCGCATCGCGGTGATGTACCTGGGGCAGATCGTGGAGCTCTCGGAGTACAAGGAGCTGTTCGCGAACCCGCTGCACCCCTACACCCAGGCGCTACTGTCCGCCATCCCGGTGGCGAAGCTGGACGTTCAGCGCGAACGTATCATTTTGGAGGGCGACGTGCCCAGCCCCATCGAGCCGCCGGACGCCTGCCGGTTCGCGGGGCGCTGCCGTTACGCACAGGAAGTCTGCCACCACGGAACGCCGCCGCTGACGGAGTTCGCGCCGGGACACTTCGTTGCCTGCCACTTTGCGGGGAAACTTGATTAAGGAGAGGCTGTTATGTACTCAACGCTTGAACATTTTCTGAAATACGTGACCTACGACACGCAGTCGAAGGAGGACGCCGGGGTCGTGCCCAGCACGCCGGGGCAGATGGTCCTGGCGAAGGAGATGGAGAAAGAGCTGCGTGACCGCGGCCTGAAGGACATCACTTTGACGGACCACGCCTATGTGACCGCCACGCTGCCCTCAAACTCGAAGAAGAAGCTCCCGGCCATTGGCTTTATCGCCCACATGGACACGGCCACCGAGGCCTCCGGCAAGGATGTGAAGGCGCGGGTCGTGAAGGGCTACGACGGCGGGGACGTGGTGCTGAACGAGAAGCTGAACGTCGTCCTCTCCCCCAATGACTTCCCCTTCATGAAAAACTACGTGGGGCATGACCTGGTGGTGACGGACGGGACGACGCTCCTGGGCGCGGACAACAAGGCCGGCATGGCGGAGATCATGGGCGCGGTAGACTGGATGCTGGAGCATCCGGAGTTTGAGCACGGGGACGTCAAGGTGGCCTTCACGCCGGACGAGGAGGTCAGCGAGCTGGCCAAGGGCCTGGACATCGAGAAGTTCGGCGCGGACTTCGCCTACACGGTGGACGGCGGCCCCATCGGCGAGGTGGCCTACGAGAACTTCAACGCGGCCAGCGCGGTGGTGAAGATCGAGGGGCGCGCGGTGCACCCCGGCACGGCCAAGGGGCTGATGCTCAACGCTGTCATGCTGGGCCACGAGCTGCTGTCCCTGCTCCCGGCCTCCGAGACCCCCGCGACGACGGAGAAGTACGAGGGGTACTTCCACTGCCTGGGCTTTGAGGGCGAGACCGAGCGCGCCACCCTGCGCTTCATCATCCGCGACCACGACCGGGAGAAGTTCGAGGCGCGGAAGAAATTTATGGAGAAGTGCGTGAAATGGCTTCAGGACAAGTACGGTGCGGACCGTTTCCAGCTTGAGATGAAGGACCAGTATTACAACATGGCCGAGAAGCTCAAGGGGCACATGGACATCGTGGACACTGCGGTGGAGGCCATGAAGGCGCTGGACATCCAACCTTTCTTCATCCCCATGCGCGGCGGCACGGACGGCGCGGCGCTGTCCTGGCGCGGGCTGATCACCCCCAACCTCTTCACGGGCGGCCACAACTACCACGGTCGGTTCGAGTTCATCTCCGTGCAGGTGATGGAGAAGGCCACGTCGGTGGTCCTGAAGATTTTGGAGCTCTATGCGAAAAAGTGAAGTCATTACAAAAACGCGGGTCCCTTCCGGGACCCGCGTTATTTTTTACTGGAGCCGGCGAACAGATTCGAACTGTTGACCTGCGCATTACGAGTGCGCTGCTCTACCTCTGAGCCACGCCGGCCTTACAAAAAAATATTTTATCAGCCCCGTGCGGTTTTTGCAAGAGGGCACATTTCTCTGGCTATTGACATTTTGCGTGGCGCTGGAAGAAGGAGGCCCGGGTGCGCTATAATAAAACGTCATTGAACTTTGCGGGGAGGGATCCATTTGGGGTTTCGTGACGCCGGGAAGATTGTAGAGGCCATTGAGGACTGGCTGAAGGACGAGGTCAAAAAAGCCGGGGCCAGTGGGATCGTCGTTGGCCTGTCGGGCGGCATCGACTCCGCCGTGGTGGCCGCGCTGGGACGGCGCGCCTTTGGTCATGAGATGCTGGCCGTCATCATGCCCTGCCACAGCGCCTCCGTGGACGCGGAGGACGCGCTCTTAGTGGCAAAGGCCCTGGACATTCCCTGCCGGATGGTGGACCTCACGGCGGCGTTTGACGCGTTGTCCCGAGAACTGGAGGGGCCGGGTGTCTCTCTTTCCCGGATGGCCAATGCCAACCTCAAAGCCCGACTGCGGATGTCCACGCTCTATGCCGTGGCCCAGACGGAGAACTTTCTGGTCTGCGGAACGAGCAATCGCTCGGAGTACGAGACGGGGTACTTCACCAAGTACGGCGACTCTGCCTCGGACCTGTGGCCCCTGGCGGACCTGTTCAAGACGGAGGTCCGGGCCGCGGCGAAGGTTTTGGACGTGCCGGAGCGAATCATCGACAAGGCACCCACCGCTGGCCTGTGGGAGGGCCAGACGGACGAGGGGGAGATGGGTTTCTCCTACGACGAGCTGGACCGTTATCTGCTGACGGGCAGGGCTGAGCCCAAAGTCCGGGACCGTATCGAGGAACTCCGGCGGCACAGTGAACATAAGCGGCGGCCTGTGCCGGTGTGCCGGATACGTTGATTGCAGATGACTGGGGGTGCGGGGGGTACCTCCCCCGCGTTGAATCTGAGCGAAAACCTGTGCCGGTGTGCCGGGTCCAATAACCGCGAAAGTATTCTATAATAATGAAGTTTTGTTTTTAAAATTGTTTTTGAGGTGATTTATTGTGTCTGGACATTCCAAGTGGGCGAACATCAAACATCGTAAGGCGGCGCAGGACGCCAAGAGGGGCAACCTCTTCCAGAAGCTGGTCCGCGCCATCATCATCGCGGCCAAGGAGGGTGGCGGCGACCCGGCGATGAACATGCGGCTCAAGACCGCCATCGAGCGCGCCAAGGCCGTCAGTGTCCCCATGGACAACATCACCCGCGCCATCAAGCGTGGCACGGGCGAGCTGGGCGACGTGAGCTACGATGAGCTGACCTACGAGGTCCGCGGGCCAGCAGGCGTCGCCGTCCTGGTGGACGTGATGACGGATAACCGCAACCGCACGACCCCGGAGATCCGCGCCCTCCTGACCCGCAACGGCGGCCAGATGGGCGAGGGCGGCAGCGTGGCCTGGATGTTCGACCGCCGCGGTGTCATCGAGGTCAAGGGCGAGGGGCTGGACGAGGACGCGCTGATGTCCTGCGGGCTCGACGCGGGCATGTCGGACATGGAGCCCTCCGACGACGGCTTCACGCTGTACTGCGAGCCCAGCGACCTGGACGGACTGCAGAAAGCCCTTGAGGCGGCCAAGTACGTCGTGGAGAGCGCGGAGGTTTCACAGGTTGCCAAGACGCCGGTCACGGTTTCGGACGTGGAGTCGGCCCGCAAGGTCATGCGCCTCATCGACGCGCTGGAGGAGCACGACGACGTCCAGAACGTCTACTCGAACTTCGACATTCCGGACGAGGTCGCGTCCCAGCTTGACGCTGAGTAGCAGTAGGCGGGTGTGCCTCGGGGTTGACCCGGGGCTGGCCCGCGTGGGCTATGGCGTGGTGGAGCAGACCGGTTCGTGCCTTCGTGCCCTGCGCTATGGCTGTATTGAGACGAGCTCAAAGCTGCCCTTCACCCAGAGGCTGCTCCAGATTTACGAGGAGCTGGGGGAGCAGATACGTCCCTCAGAGGGTGGGGTTGTGCCGGAGCTCATGTCCGTCGAGCGTCTGTTCTTTGGGCATAACACCACGACGGCGGAGTACGTCTGGCAGGCGCGGGGGATCGTGATGCTCCTGTCGGCGCAGCACGGTCTTCCGGTCATCGAGCCGAAGCCGAACCAGATCAAGCTGGCCCTCTGCGGGACGGGAGGGGCGGACAAGACGCAGGTGCAGCGGATGGTGCAGCGTTTCCTTGACCTCGAAACGGTCCCTAAACCGGACGACACCGCCGACGCCCTGGCCGCCGCCATCACGGGGTTGTCGCTGGAAAGGACGGGGGAGCTGTCGTGATCCGCTCTCTGAGGGGCGAGGTCCTGAGTGTGGCGGAGAACTCCGTCCTGCTGGATGTGAACGGCCTGGGGTTCGATGTGTTGTGCTCGCGGGCTGCGGCAGGGCTTTGCCGTGTGGGGGAGACCGTTCGATTGACCGTCTACCTCCAGATCTCGGAGGCGGGCGTGGCGCTTTATGGCTTCGCCTCGGAACGGGAGCGGGAACTCTTCCTCAAGGTGACGGCGATCAAAGGCGTGGGCGGCCGGACGGGCATGGCTATCCTCTCCGCTCTTTCAGTGGATGAGGTGCTGCGGGCCGTGTCCCTGGCGGACGCGGCGGCCTTCACTCGTGTGCCCGGCATCGGAAAGAAAACGGCGGACCGGCTGTGCTTTGAGCTGAGGAATCTCCTGCCGGATGGGGTGATGGACTCCGTTCCCGCGGCGGGAGGGGTGGCGTTTACCTCCTCACAAGCTGCGGACACCGTGGCGGAGGCTTTGCTGTCCCTGGGCTTCTCCCAGGCGGACGCGGGTTCGGTCCTCGCGCTCCTGCGTGCGGCGCAGGGGGAAGACTTTGACCGCATGGACGAAGAGAAACTGTTAAAACTTGCGCTGAGAGAGCTCCATAAGGGGGGACGGTAACAAGTGGCAGACAACGAGAGCGATTTGATATCCGAAGCCCCGAGGATATTCTCCGCCCCCCGCTCGCCGGAGGAAATGACAGTCCGGCCCCGTTCCCTGTCGGAGTTCATCGGGCAGGAGAAACTGCGGAAAAAACTGCGCATCTACATCGACGCCGCGAAGGGGCGGGGCGAGCCGCTGGATCATATCCTCTTTTACGGTCCCCCGGGGCTGGGCAAGACGACCCTTGCCGGCATCATCGCCCAGGAGATGGGCGGCCAGCTTCGCACGACGACGGGCCCGGCCCTGGAGCGGGCGGGGGACCTGGCAGCCATCGTCTCGAACGTCGAGCGCAACGACGTCCTCTTCATCGACGAGATCCACCGGATGCCGGCTCCGGTGGAGGAGATCCTCTACCCGGCGATGGAGGACTTTGTGCTGCATATCGTGGTGGGCAAGGGGCCGCTGGCCAAGACCATCGGGCTCACCCTCCCGCGCTTCACGCTCTGCGGGGCAACGACGCGGCTGGGGCTGCTTACCTCGCCGCTTAGGGCCCGGTTTGGCATCACGGAGCAGCTTGACCTCTACGAGCCGGGGGAACTGGCGCACATTGCCCTCCGTGCGGCGGAGGTCCTGAACGTGCGGGTGTCGGAGGACGCGGCCCTCCAAATCGCAAATCGGGCGCGGGGTACGCCGCGCGTGGTGCTTCGGCTCCTTCGGCGGGTGCGGGATGTGGCGGCCGTCCAGGGTTCCGGCACGGTGGACGCAGAGGTCGCTGTCCGGGCGATGGATATGCTGGACATCGACGCCCAGGGGCTGGACGAGGGTGACCGGCGCATTTTGCGAACGATCATCGAGCTCTTTGACGGGGGCCCCGTTGGGCTGGGGACGATCGCCGCGGCCCTGAACGAGGACGCCCAGACCATTGAGGACATCTACGAGCCCTATCTGATCCAGAAGGGCCTGATCGAGCGTACCCCAAGGGGCCGTAAGGCCACGACAGCCGCCTATGTTTATCTGGGACGCCCAGCCCCTCGGGACGAGGGATTGCGCCTGCCCTTTGAGGAGGAGTGAACGTGTTAATGAAGATGGCCGTGCTGAGACGGAGCATTGTCGCTTTCCTGTTCTGTCTCCTCCTGGCCCCCGCGGCCGGGGCGAGGGACATCTACGTCCGCCTCTCCCAGGCGGGGAGTTTCACCGTCGCCTCGGATGGAAACATGACGCTGTCGGGCAAGGGAAAAACTGTCACGCTGGGGAAATCCGCCTCCCTGAGCGTGAAGGGCGGTAATGTGACCGTTGGAAAAACGTCTCTCGCTCTGCCTGTGCATATCACGAGCACGGGGCTCCTCCGCTTTAACGGCCGGCAGTACCGTGGGGCTTTTATGGTGACCCAGAAGGCAGGGCTGATGAATGTCCTGAACATCGAGCAGTACCTGTGCGGCGTGCTGCCCGCCGAGGTGGGGGCTGACTGGCCGGCGGAGACGCTTCGGGCTCAGGCTATCATTTCCCGCACCTACGCTCTGAGGCAGAGCCTGGACCGGGCCAAGAAGGGCTATGACGTGGTGGATACCGTGAGCGATCAGGTCTACAAGGGGGCCGGGGTCGAGACGGCAAAGACGAATCATGCCGTGTCCAGCACGGCGGATATGGTCCTGGCCTATGGCAAGGAGCTTGCCTTCACCCCCTTCCACTCCGACAGCGGAGGCCACACGGCGAACAACGCACACGTGTGGGGAGCGAGCGTCCCCTACCTCACGGGTGTCGCCGAGCCCATCGCCTACACATCACCGGTTTCCACCTGGTCCGCGAAGATATCCCGCGGCGCGGTGGAGAAGGCTGTGGCGAAGACTGCCGGGGGAGGAAACATCGCCCCCATCTCTGAGGTGCGCGTCTCCGAGGTGGATAAGGGCGGACGGGCCGTGAGCCTGACCTTCGTTGGAGCGAAGGGGACCCGGACGGTCAAGGCGAGTCAATTTCGCCTGGCAGTGGGGGCGAAGCTCCTGAAAAGCACGATGTTGACGCCCTCGGCCTCAGCGGCCTCGAGGAAAGCTGCTGCAGCTCAGTCCCCGCAGGGCAGGATGCCCCAGATGCCAGTCGCTTCCAAACCGGCATCGAGGCCGGCGCCGGCGCGGGAAAACTCCGGCAGCCTGACGCTTGCCGAGACCAAACAGCTCTCGGAGATGGCGTCCAGGGGAGTCTTCACCACGCTGGAGATCATCGATATGCTGTCGAACCCGGAGAAAAAGAGGAGCTATTATAATTTGGGGCTGAAAAGGACGGGGAGGGCCCCCGGCGCCGCCCCGGAGAAGAAGGCGAGCCCTTCAAAGCCGGTGTCTCCCGGCAACCCTAAGCCCCCTGTGCCCGAACCCGCCCTTAAGCGCGGGTTTACCGTCGCCCGGTCCGGGGACAATTTCCTGTTTTATGGCAGGGGCTGGGGGCATGGCGTGGGCCTGTCCCAGTGGGGGGCCCGGAGCCTTGCTCAAAACGGCTGGACCGCGGAGCGCATCCTGACGTACTATTACCCTGGGACCACGGTCAGGCGCTACCAATGAACCTCACAGAAACGGAGCGCGTTGCCCCTCAGGACGCGCTGTTTGATTTGAACTCCTATGATTATTCTCTCCCGGAGGACCGCATCGCCCAGACGCCGGCCGAGCCGAGGGACGCCTCCCGGCTCCTGGTCTGGAGCGTGGGGACGGGGGATATCCAGCACCGGTGTTTCCGCGACATCGTGGATTATTTGCGGCCGGAGGACCTTCTGGTCCTGAACGACACCCGTGTTCTTCCGGCCCGTCTGCTGGGGACGCGGGTGCCTGGCGGAGGCCGGGCGGAGGTGTTTTTGCTCCGTCCCCTTGCGGCGGATTTCAGCGTGTGGCAGGCCCTGGTCCGGCCGGGACGGAAACTGCACGCGG
>JAEEGY010000067.1 GCA_016280565.1 Fretibacterium sp. | reverse complement strand
CGTCGTCGCGCGGGGACCTGATTGTTGGTGTGGGCGTCCCCGTGCAGACGCTGTGTCCCTGTTCCAGGGAGATATCTGAGCATGGGGCGCACAATCAGCGCGCTTTTGTCTCCATCAGGGTCCGATGCAGCGGTCTGGTCTGGTTCGAGGAACTGATCCGCATGGCTGAGGACTCCGCGTCGGCGCCCCTCTTCACGCTGCTGAAACGGGAAGATGAGAAGTACGTCACCGAGCAGGCCTATGAGAAACCGAAATTCGTCGAGGACGTGGTGCGGGACCTGGCGCTTCAGCTGGATGCCGAGCCCCATATCACATGGTACGAAGTCTCCGTCGTGAGCTCCGAGAGTATCCATAATCATGATGCCTTTGCTGAGATCGTGAGGGATAAACGATGAGACGCCGGAGACGCAGCAATTTTCTGGGAAGGCTGCTCTACTACTTCCTCTTTGTGGCGATCCTTCTGGGGACGGTGTGGTTTTACTTTTTTTGGCTTAACAACTATCGTCTTTCCCATCCTCAGGTCATTGAGGCAGAGCCTGCGGGGTACATTGAGGAACAGCCGCTTGAGGGGATTTTGCTCTGGGATGAGCAGCTTATTTACGCACCTCAGGATGGAGTGTACACCTACCTCTCGCCGCAGCCGCGCCGTGTCGCCAAGGGAGAGATCCTGGCCGCGCTGGATGGCGTCGCTGTCCGCGCCCCCTATCCGGCCTATTTTTACCCTGCGCTGGACGGGCAGGAAGGGCAGTGGGTCTACTCGCGCCTCTGGCCGGAATTTGGCCCCTTCCCCTTCTTCCGGCCCGCAGTCCTCCTTGAGAATGGCATTCAGCTTCGCAAGGGAGCCCCTATCGGGAAGCTGGTTCCCCAGCCTCAGGGGCTGCGTTGCATCGCTTACCTGGACAGCACTCCGTCCCTTGAGCGGCGACTTCGCATGAAGGAGGCCATCATTCGTATCAAGACGGAGCCAGATGGCAAGGAGAGGAAGGCAGAGGTCGTGGCGTTCAAGTCAACCGGGCCTGCGCAAGGAACAAATTCCCAGCAGGACCCCCTGCGCGGGCAGAAGATCAAGGTGTACCTGCGCCTTCCCTTCTTTCCCCCGTCGGTCCTGCGTTCCCGTGCCTTTTCCGCCCGCGTGGTCACGGGGGACCAGTATGGAGTCATGGTCCCGGACTCCACCGTCATCACGAAGGACGGCAAGAACTTTGTCTTTCTCCTTCAGGGGAGCAGCGTTATCTCTCAGGACGTCGACGGCTTCCCCGCGGACGAAAAGAATTTCTTTATCGTCAAGGGCGTCGCACCGGGAAACAGCCTGATCCTGGATGCGGATCACGCCCAGGACGGACCTGGGAGAATGTGGTGAGGCGGGAGGTGTTATTCCATGACTTTTGAGGAACGAGCCGGCGAAATTCAGGAACGCATGGCGCGTGCGGCCGCGAAAGTGGGACGGGACCCCGCCAGTGTCCTTCTGGTTGCGGTGACAAAGACGCGCACGGTACAGGAGATGCTGGCGGCGGTCCCCTTTGCCGGCGCGATAGGGGAGAACAGAGTGCAGGAGGCGGAGGAGAAGAAAAAAGCCTGGCCCTTGGATGGCGCTGCCTCCGCTCTTCCCTGGCGGCTGATCGGGCACCTCCAGGGCAACAAGGCTCGCAAGGCCCTGGAACTGTTCGACACGGTGGATTCGCTGGACTCCATCGCCCTTGCGGAGCGCCTGGACCGTGTCGCCGGAGAGAGGGAGCGCACTTTGCCCGTCCTGATCGAGGTCAACATGGCCCAGGAAGTGAGCAAGACGGGCATTGCTCCGGAGGACTTTGGCTCTCTGTTGGACCGTGTTAGAAACTTGTCGCACCTGCGTCTGGAAGGGCTGATGACGATCGGCCCTCTGACGGAGGACGAGGCCAGCGTGAGGCGGGCCTTCGCGGGGCTTCGTGACCTGGCTGAAGAGGCAAGAAAGCAGTCCGGGCTTCCGTTGCCCGTCCTCTCGATGGGGATGAGCGGGGACTTTGAGTGGGCCATCCAGGAGGGGAGCACGATGGTGCGTATCGGGTCCGCCCTTTTTGGTCCGCGCAATTATGGGTAAGACGTGGTAATATTTATAAAGATATAAAGAGGTTATCCAGCCCTCGTGACGAAGGAGGAATGGACAGGTGTGGAAGTTGATGCAACTCCTCGGTTTCTACGGCGACGACGACTATGACGACGCCGATGATTATCAAGAGGAGGAGCCCAGATCAAGAAAGCAGCTGAAACAGCAGAGGCTGTCGCGTCAAAGACCGGCTGCGCCGTCTGGAGAGGAAGACCGTTATCCTTCCTCCACGCCAGGGCTTGTGCTGTTCAAGGGAGTTCCCTCAGAGGATGTCAAGCTCAGGCTCCGGGAGGCGCTCAAGGATGGGGCGATCATCCTGTTGGACCTTCACGAGCTCAGCCAGAGGGAGTTTGAGGAGCAGGGCCGGCCCTTTATCACCTTTATGGGTGGGGTGGCCTTTGCCCGGGGAGGACACATGGAGTTCCTCGAGCCGGCGCTGTACCTGGTGATGCCGCGCGAAGGGATGTTTCAGGAATGGGTTGAGGAGGATCCGCTGAATGACGGAACTTTTAACCGCCAAGGACGTTGAGGTAAAGGCTTTTAAGAAGGTTTCCTTTGGGGGGTATTCCGTCCCGGAGGTTGAGGATTTCCTTAACCAGGTGGCTGATGACCTTGAGGCCTATGCGCTGCGTCTGAACGAGCGAGAAAACCGGATACGCGAGCTTGAGGAGCATATCAAAAAACAGGAGTCCATGACAGACATGATCAAGGATGCCCTCATCCAGGCCCGCAAATCGGCCAAGGAAATAGAGGAGCAGGCCCAGGCCCAGAGGACGAAGCTCCTTGCGGAGGCGGAGCGCTCCGCGTCGGAGATCGTGACCAAGGCCAGGATGTCCGCTGACGATATCATGAAGAACTCCCAGGAGAAGCGCCTGGAGACGGAACAGCGTTGGTCAAACCTGGAGCAGGAGCTGGAACATCACAGGAAGGACGCCAACGACCAGGTTGAGCAGACGATTGCCGGGGCCCGGCTTGAGGCCCGGCGTATCATCGACGAGGCCTCAAGGGAAGTCGATGACTACGAGAACCGTCTGCGCGTCCTGAACCTTAAAAAACAGCAGTTCCTGAAGGACACCGTTGCGCTTCTGCTGGAATTCGGCAAGACCATCGACCAGGCACAGCAGGAGATCGAGATGGAGATGGGGCGAGAGGGGGGCGAGTCCTCCGAGGGCCAGGGCACGTCGTCACGGCTTATTGAGCGTTTCCGCCGGAACCTGCTTGAAGGCAGGGAAAATGCACAGCAGGACGTTGACGGCGCCAAAGCCTGATCGCGGCCATGTGGGATAGGACCACCCACGACAGGGTGGGGCTGGGCTCCTCCGTCCGATACCTCCACGGTGTGGGGGAGAGAAGGGCGGAGGCGCTTGCACGTTTGGATGTTCTCACGATTGGGGACATCCTTTTCTTTTTTCCCCGGCGCTACGAAGACCGCCGCCGCCTGACCCCGTTGGATGAGCTGCACCCGGGAGAGACGATCTGCGCCATTGCAGAGGTCCTGTCTCTCTCCCTTCCAGGGGGGCCCGCGCCCGCGTCAGCCCTCCTGACCGATGGCCGCGCCACTGTGAGGGCCATCTGGTTCAATCCCCATATTGGCAAGCTCCTCAAGCCGGGGGTGCGCCTGGCCCTGTGCGGCCGCGTGGAGTACTACAACGGAATCCAGCTCAACAACCCTGAGTTTGAAGTTCTGACAGACCAGCCGCCCCAGCTCATAGGGCGCATTGTCCCCATTTACCCCGCCACGGCCGCACTTCCCCAGAGGCGCATTCAAAACCTGGTCGATGACGCTCTAAACACCTACGCCGGCCGCCTCGTCGATTTTCTCCCCGCAAAAATTCGTGCTCGGTATGGGATGAAGGGGCTTCAGGAGGCAGTCTGTGAGCTGCATCACCCCCAGGACGCGGAGTCGTGGCTCAAGGCCCGGAACCGGCTGGCCTTTGACGAGCTTTTCCTTCTTCAGGCGGGGCTGCTCCTGCGCCGGGGCTCTGAGCAGAGGCCAGCG
Organism: Fretibacterium sp.; assembly: GCA_016280565.1. Classification (GTDB taxonomy): domain Bacteria; phylum Synergistota; class Synergistia; order Synergistales; family Aminobacteriaceae; genus JAFUYV01. The sequence goes on along the minus strand of JAEEGY010000067.1, from coordinate 1,918 downwards.
CCCCCTCTCGTCCCGGGGAAAACGTTTGAACGCTTCATGGCAGCTCTTCCCTTCCCCCTGACGGGGGCGCAGCGACGCGCCATTGACGATATCCTGCGGGATATGCAGGAAACGAAAGCGATGAACCGTCTCCTTCAGGGGGACGTGGGGGCGGGGAAGACCCTTGTTGCGGTGGCGGCAATCCTGGCCGCGGCGGACTCCGGTGCTCAGGCCGCTTTAATGGTCCCCACCGGCATTCTGGCCCAGCAACATTACCTGACGCTTGAGAGGATGCTGGCGCCGCTGGGAATCAAGGCAGGGCTCCTGACGGGCAATCTCCGCGGGGAGGAACGCCGGTCCCTTCTGGACGCGCTGCAGGCCGGGGAGCTTCAGGTGCTTGTGGGGACCCACGCAATTTTCACGGAGGGGGTGGAGTTCGCCAACCTTGGGTTGGCCGTTGTGGATGAGCAGCACCGTTTTGGCGTCCTCCAGAAGAACGCGTTGATTGCCAAGGGAACATCGCCGCACGTCCTGGTCATGACGGCCACGCCCATCCCCCGGACTCTGGTCCTCTCAGTCTATGGAGACCTGGACGTCTCTGTCCTGGATGAGCTTCCCCCCGGCCGGAAACCCATCAGGACGATATGCCTGGGGCCGGAGGAGGAGGGCCGCCTGCTGAAACTTATCCGGGAGCGCGTGCGCCAGGGACAGCAGGTCTATTGGGTGTGTCCGCTCATCGAGGACTCGGAGGAGGGACGGGCGGACCTCAGCTCGGTGACATCGTGTTATGAAAGGCTGTCGAAACTTTTGCCGGACGTTTCCATCGAGATGCTTCACGGGCAGCTCCCCATGGAGGAGAAGGCAGCGGTGATGCGGCGCTTTGCGGCGGGGGAGACCTCTCTGCTCGTTGCGTCGGTCGTTTTCGAGGTGGGAGTGGTTGTCCCCAACGCCTCTCTGATGTTTATCGAGGACGCGGGGCAGTTCGGTCTGGCCCAGCTTCATCAGCTCAGAGGGCGCATAGGCAGGGGAGAGGCGGAGAGCCTTTGTGTCCTCTTAGGGGGACAAGGGACAACGCCGGAGGGGCATGAGCGCATCGAGGCCATGCTCCGCCTGCCGGACGGCTTCGCCCTGGCGGAGGCCGACCTGGAGCAGAGGGGACCGGGCGAGGTCTGCGGCGTGCGCCAGCATGGGGTGACGGATTTTCGCGTGGCAAACCTCGTGAGGGACCGTAAAATACTGGACCTGGCACGGAAGGAAGCCCAGGCGCTCCTGGCGGAGGACCCTACGCTGGAGACGGAGCCGTTGTTCCGTGAGGAGCTGATGCGGCGGCTGGGAAAGACGCTGCACCTGGCGGGGACAGCATAGGCAGGAAACGCTCAGCCCGGCCCTTCCTGCCCCATGGTCCTGCTCTGTTATTCCATTACGCTAAAGCGATGGCCTCGATCTCGCAGAGCACACCCTTCGGGAGGGTCTTCACCGCCACGCAACTTCTTGCCGGTTTGGACGTAAAATATTTTGCGTAGATCTCGTTGAAAGCCGCGAAGTCCCCCATGTCGGCCAAAAAGCAGGTGGTCTTGAAGACCTTGTTGAACCCGCTGCCCGCCGCCTCAAGGATGGCCCCGACGTTCTTGCAGCTCTGCTCGGCCTGTGCCGCGATGCCCTCCGGCACCGCGCCCGAAGCCGGGTCCACCGGGATCTGCCCGGAGGTGTAAACCATCCCGTTGACCTTAAACGCCTGAGAATAGGGGCCGATCGCGCCCGGCGCCTTATCCGTGGAAATAACTTCCATCTGCGTTGCCTCCTGTCGTCTTTTGCTTATTTCAGGGACTCTCTCTGTAGGAGCCCCCCCGCAAAAACTCTATCATTTGCCGGCGGTTGTTGTCAATGAGCGGCGGCTGATATAATAACGTGCTGATATGGGATCATTACGCAACGCGGG
>JAEEGY010000066.1 GCA_016280565.1 Fretibacterium sp. | reverse complement strand
GTGCTGCCATAGTCGCGGCGGAGTGTACCGGCAAAGTCCGGGCGAAGGGTCAGCCCCTTATGGAGCCAGATGCGGTTGGCCGTGGTCAGGGTCTCCGAGTCCTTCCCGGCTCCGCTCAGCAGGTCCTGAGTCAGCGTGTCCAGCGAGACGTGAAGCTCCGGCGAGAACAGAAGGGCCTTCTCCATCTCCCCAGCCGTCTCCCCCTTCGCCCCCGCGTAGGTCATGCCCAGGGCGGAGATGATGCTGTAAGGGGAAAAGAAGAGATCCCCTCCATCCTGCGCCAAAAGCCGGGCCGACTGAAGGGCAAAATGATTGACGCTGCGCACGGCTGCCTCTTCAAGCACACGAGCGTCAGGCCCCACGTCCTCCGCCCAGGCAGGAGACAGGAAAAGGGATGAAACCAGAGCACAGACTGCACTTACCTTGCCAATTCCGTTAAGATGACACATAGATCATTCCTCCAATCGGAAAAAGGCGGAGCCATGCTCCGCCTTGATGTTGCCATAAACGCTGTTAATCCTTGCCTTCCTTCTTCAGCGCAACGATGAAGGTGCTGCCCTCGCGCCCAATCATCAGGACGACGGAATCTCCCCCGTCCCGCATGGCCTTCTTCAGGTCCTCAAGGTTCCGGACGTCACGGCCGTTGACCTGGTGCAGAAGATCCCCTTCGCGGATGCCCGCACCCCCCGCCGGGGAGCCGGCGTCCACTTCGATAATCACCAGGCCCTCTGCGTTGGCATCAAGCCGGTACTGCCGCCGCAGGCCGCTCGTTACAGGGGCAACCTCTTTGATGCCAAAGTCATCCAGGGCATCGCTGGTCTTGCCATTGTCACCGCCGCGCGGACCGCGGGGCGTTTTGCCCCCCTTGCCGTCCGCGGAGTCCGGACGCTCGTCCAGCTTGACCTTCAGCGTCACCTTCCGTCCCTCGCGCATAACCACAAGCGTGGCTGTGGAACCGGGGGCCAGGTTACGCACCTTCTGGACGAACCAGTTGACGTCCTTGACCTTTTCGCCGTTGATCTCCACAACGACGTCTCCGCGCCGGACGCCGGCCCTCTCTGCGGCGGAGTCCGCAAACACGTCGCTGACGATGGCCCCGTTTTCTCCCTTCACGCCGTAGGCCCTGGCGATCTCAGGCGTCACCTTCTGGATGGAGACACCCAGCCAGCCGCGCTTCACTTTGCCGAAGGAGACGAGGTCGTTCATGACCTCCTTGGCCATGTTGACGGGGATAGCGAACCCAAGTCCCTGGGCGTAGGGGATGATGGCCGTGTTGATGCCCACCACCTGGCCGTCCATGTTCAGCAGGGGGCCGCCGCTGTTGCCGGGGTTGATGGCCGCGTCCGTCTGCAGGAAGCCGTCGAAGTTGACGTCCTGGGCGTGGATGCTGCGGTCCTTGGCCGAGATGACGCCCGCCGTCACGGAGTGCTCAAAGCCGTAGGGGTTGCCGATGGCCACCACCCACTCGCCGGGCTCCACCTCGTCCGAATCCCCCAGCGTCAGGATGGGCAGGTCGCCGTCGGGGTCGATCTTGATGACCGCCAGGTCATAGGTGGGGTCGTTGCCCAGCACCCGGGCCGGGTAGGTCTTCTTGCTGCCGTCCGCCATCAGGACGGACACCGTGATCTTGTCCACGCCGTCCACGACGTGATTGTTGGTGAGGATCTGGCCGTCCTTCGTGACGATGAAGCCGGACCCGCGGCCCTTCATGGGCACAGAGCGGGTGAAGTCCTTGAACGCATCGCCGAAGAAGTGGCGGAAGATGGGGTCGTCGTCAAAGGGGAAGGGCGACATTGAACGCCGGGCCTTGGTCTCCACGTCGATGTTCACCACGGCCGGAGAGGCCTTCTTCACGATGCCGACGATGGGGTTCGACGCAGAGGACGACACCGCCAGCGCCGCCGTGCTGCTCATCATTCCCAGCGCAAGCGCAAAAGCCAGGACCAGCCCCAACATCCTCCGATGATTTTTAACGCAGTTCCACATTCAAAACACCTCCGTAAAAGGTAACTGGCAGGAAACGACACTGCCTCATCGATGATGAGGATATTGTAATCTCGGACGGTTTTTCCTTCATGCCATTTTTTACGGAAGGGGCTATCCGAAAAAACATGGGAAAAATAGTGCGCCCCCCCCGGAGGAGCCTTGCACCAGTAATGTCGATATTCTGGAAGAAGTTTATTGTTGTCGCTGCCTATAGCGTTCAGCAAAAAACGCAGCAGGCCGGCATAAGTGACATATATATTCGCTTGCTATTTATGATTATCATTAATATTTTTTGATAACTGCTGTATTTCACACATTCCCCAAACGGACGCGGGACAGATGCCCCCGCGCGATGGCGGCAAAGTCATGAAGCAGGCCAATATCCGTGGGGGGCTCCCTGTGATCTCGCCGGGGAAAATAGCGCGAGATATGCAGAGGGATGTCCGGCGAGAGAGCGGCGATCCAATCCACCATCGCGGCAAAGCTCTCCCGGTCGTCGGTCAGTTTCGGGACCACGAGGTTCGTCAGCTCCACGTGTACGCCTCCCTGCACCCAGGCGGTGATGGTGCCCTTCACGGCCTCCAGGTCCCCGCCCAGACGCCGGTATCCCTCCGGTGTGAAGGCCTTGAGGTCGATGTTCGCGGCGTCCACCCAGGGCAGCAGGTCACGGGCCGCCGCCGGTGACAGCGCGCCGTTGGTAACCAGCACCAACGCAATCCCCGCCTCGCGGAGGAGCGGCGCGGCCTCAAGGACATACTCCGCCTGGAGCGTGGGCTCGTTGTAGGTGAAGGCGACGGACTCCAGCCCCAGCTCCCGCACCTCGCGCACCAGTGCCTCCGGCGGCAGGAACGGCACGGAGCCGAACGAACGGAAAACGTGCCTGTCTGGCCTGGCGATGGTGTGATTTTGGCAGAAGGGGCAGTCCATGGTGCATCCCACGCTCCCCAGAGAATAAATAAAGCTCCCTGCCCGCCAGTGGGACAGGGGCTTCTTTTCGATGGGGTCGACGGCGCAGGAGACGAACCGTCCCAACCACGGGGACACCAGCTTGCCCTTCACATTGAAGCGGACGCCGCAGGCCCCCGCTGGGAAAGGGCCTATGGCCCCCGCTGCGCCCTCCGAAAGGCGGCAGCCCCGGAAGCAGAGCCCGCAGGTCACTGCGTCCTTCTCATCCTGTGCCCACCAGCGGGCAGGGAGGTCACTGCTCATTTCTTCCTGGGCTGCTCCTTCGGTTTGGTGCGGAACTGCGCCACGCGGTCCACTTTTTCCTTCTTTCCCTTGGGAGTCTTCTTTGGGGCTTCCTTCACGGCCGCCTTGCCCCCGGCAGGAAGCTCCCTTTGGGAGTGAGACTTCTCAAGGGACTTCGCCCGGTCCGAGAGGTGCTGAAGGCGGCGGTCTGTGGGCGGGTGAGAGTTGAAGCCGTTGGGCTGGGTGACGAGGTTGTTGTCCTTGAAACTCTTCATGGCGTTGTAGAGGCCCCAGGGGCTGTAGCCCGCCTTGACCAGGAGGTCCGTGCCGTAGTCGTCGGCCTCCACCTCCTGCCCGCGGCTGAAGCCGCTCTCGGCCAGGTTCATCCCGATGGTCCCCGCAGCCTGGGCCAGCCCACCCTGGCGGCTCAGGATCGTCCCGAGGATGGTCCAGCCCACGTTGCGCTGCACACCCTCGTTGTAGTGCCCGCAGCGGACATGGCCGATCTCATGTCCCAGCACCCCGGCGATCTCCTCCTCATGGTTGAGGATCTTCATCAGGCCCGCCGTCACGTGGACGCTGAAGTCGTCCTGAGACTTGAACTTCACCCAGGCGTTGGGAGCGGTGTCGCTCTCATAGTTGATGGAGACGACCTTGAAGCCATCTGTTGTGGCGATGCGTTTCCACGCCCTCTCCACGACCTCCCGGCTGATCTCCCCCCAGGCGGGGAGCCCACCGGCCACCGACAGCGCAAAGGTTATCAGGAACGCAATCCATCGTTTTTTTGCTCTCATCTCAAACCCTCCTTTGTCCGTAAGTATAAAACGAAGAGCGGAAGGAGACCTCCCGCTCTTTGCTGATTTGTTTCCTGAATCAGAGTTAGAACAGCGGAGCCAGCACCAGCGCAACGACGGTCATCAGCTTGATGAGGATGTTCAGGCTGGGGCCGGCGGTGTCCTTGAAGGGATCGCCCACCGTGTCGCCCACGACGGCCGCGGCGTGGTTCTCAGAGCCCTTGCCGCCGAAGTTGCCCTCCTCGATGTACTTCTTGGCGTTGTCCCACGCGCCGCCGGAGTTGGACATGAAGATCGCCATCATGACGCCCGTGACGATGGAGCCGCCCAGCAGGCCGCCCAGGGCCTCCTTGCCGAGGATGAAGCCCACCAGCACCGGGACCAGGATGGCCAGCACGCCGGGGACGATCATCTGAGTGAGGGCGGAGTGCGTGGAGATGGCGATGCACTTCTCGTACTCCGGCTTGCCCGTGCCCTCCATGATGCCCACGATCTCGTGGAACTGACGGCGGACCTCCTCGACCATGGACTGCGCTGCCTTGCGCACCGCGTCGATGGACAGGGCGCAGAAGATGAAGGGCAGCATTCCGCCGATGAGGAGCCCGACGATGACGTAGGGGTTCATGATGTCGATCTTCTCAATGTGGGCGGCCTGAGAGTAGGCGACGAACAGCGCCAGCGCGGTGAGCGCCGCGGAGCCGATAGCCAGGCCCTTGCCCATGGCAGCGGTGGTGTTGCCGATGGCGTCCAGGTGGTCGGTGATCTTGCGCACGTCCTCGGGCAGCTCGCTCATCTCCGCGATGCCGCCGGCGTTGTCCGCGATGGGCCCGTAGGCGTCAACGCTGAGGGAGATGCCCGTAATGGAGAGCATACCCACGGCCGCCACGGCCACGCCGAACATCCCGGCCAGGTAGTAGCTGATGAGGGTGGAGAGGCAGATCAGGATGACGGGGATGCCGGTGGACTGCATGCCCAGCGACAGGCCGGACAGGATCACCAGCGCCGCGCCGCCCTTCTGGGAGGACTCGGCCACATTCTTGACGAACTTGTAGTCGCCGGAGGTATAGACCTCGGTGACGTAGCCGATCAGGATGCCGGCCAGGACGCCCGACGTGACGGACAGGAACACGTTGAAGCAGTTGGAGAAGAAGAAGAGGATGCTCAGGATCAGCGTCCCCAGGATCATCAGGCCGCCGGCGACGAAGGTGCCGACCCGCAGCGCAAAGGCGGCGTCGCCCTCATCGATGCGGTCCATGACCTTGCCCATGCCGGGGATCAGGCGGAACACGTTCACGATCTGGTTGGCGAAGAGAGCCTTGCGGGAGATCATCATGCAGCCGATGATGGAGGACACGATGCCCCACGCAGCGAGGAACAGCGGATAGCCGATGCCCCACAGCCCCAGGTTGCTGTCCGCCACGCCGGGGGTGAAGGTATAGACCGCGCCGATGGCCATGGCGGCCAGGATGGAGTTCACATAGGACTCAAACAGGTCCGCTCCCATACCAGCGATGTCGCCCACGTTGTCGCCCACGTTGTCCGCGATGACGGCGGGGTTGCGGGGGTCATCCTCAGGGATGCCGGCCTCCACCTTGCCGACAAGGTCCGCGCCCACGTCCGCGGCCTTGGTGTAAATGCCGCCGCCCACACGGGCAAAGAGGGCGATGCTGCTGGCGCCCATGCCGAAGGCCGTGAGGGTGTTCACGTCGTTGAGGAAGAGGTACGCGATGGCGAGGCCCAGAAGCCCCAGCCCCACGACGACCATGCCGACGATGCTGCCGCCGGAGAAGGCCGCCTCCAGGGCGCTGCCCGCCGCCTTGCCGCCCTTGTTGTCATACGCGGCGAAGGTGGTGCGGCCGTTGGCCTGGGTGGCCACGTGCATTCCGATATAGCCGGCCGTGCCGCTGCACAGCGCGCCGAGGATGAAGGCAAACGCGGCCCCGATCCCAAGGCAGGCCACCAGCAGGATGGCCACCACCGCCACGAACGGCGCAAGCCAGGTGTACTCCTTCTTCAAAAAGGCCATGGCCCCGCCATGGATGATGTTTGAAAGCTCTTTGACCCTTGGATGCCCGATCTGGTTCTCCAGAAGTTTCTGGAAGACCGTCCAGGCATAAAAGCCCGCCAGGGCACCTGCAGCCCCGGTCACGATAACGAGAAAGATCCACACAGCAAAAAACCTCCTATATAAATAATCTTCGACAGACTCACCCCGGGGGAGAGTCCCTCCCCAAGATTATAGCCTATCCGCGCCGGGGGGCCAAGGTTGACGCAGGATGAGGAAGGGAAATGGAGATACCGCCTCTGCGTATCTGTGATGCCGGTGATCACAGGCTTGTGCAGCGGGTCCTCATGATATAATGACGATAATGACACCAGGGAGGGGGACATGATGAGGATGCAGAACGGGCTTAAGGATGT
>JAEEGY010000065.1 GCA_016280565.1 Fretibacterium sp. | reverse complement strand
TGCCGACAACCTAATCTTACAACAATGTCTGAGCCATTGGCCCTTCTCGATGGACTCAAATTGGCCCTTTCCAGTGGACTCTGGAGTGGCCCTTTTCGGTGGACTCTAACACGGCAGAGGTTCTATATCAATCTACAGAGGGAAGCATCAAGAGATGTCCCGCACTTTTGAGCTGTATGTTTGGCGCTCTTCAACGATAGGTTGATTATCGGCTATTCGTTGACTAATTTTTTGAATTTCGTGTCCAGTTTTTGTTGACTAGTTCAGTCTCAGCTGCAATTAAAAATGAACACACAATGGGAGAATACAAATAAAAACAGGGGGCCTTACAGCCCCCTGTTTGATGACGAAACAGAGACTACTCCTCGAAGTACACGTTACGGAAGGAGTGGACCTCGAACGGATCGACTGTGAAGCCCTTCACGACCTTGCGGACGCCGGCGGTCCCCACTTCGTTGTGGAGATAGATCATCGGAAGCTGCTCGTTGATGTAGAGCTGCATGTCCTTGTAGACCTTCGCGCGCTCGTCGCCGTCGGGCAGGCTGCGACCCTTCTGCAGCATGGCGTCCAGCTTCTCGTCGTTGAACGTGGTGTAGTTCGTGCCGGCGTTGGACTCCAGCAGGCCCGCTACAGCGTAGTCAGGATCGGGCACGGAGAGACCCCAGCCCAGCAGGAACACGTCGTGCGTCTTCTGCTGAAGGGCCTGGAGGTACGCGCCCCACTCCTGCTGAACAATCTCGGTCTTAATGCCGAGCTCAGCAAGCTGGGCCTGGATGATCTGAGCCATGTCCACGCGCTCCTTGCGCTCATTGGAGCGGATAATGAAGCTGATGGACGCGGGATCCACGCCGGCCTCGGCAAAGAGCTTCTTCGCCTTCTCCACGTCGCGAACATGAGCAGGAAGCTCGCCATCAATGGAGTACTTCGTCACGGATGGAATGAGGGAACGGGGGCTCTTGCCCAGTCCGCGGAACACCGCTGCCTCGATCTGCACCGTGTCCAGGGCCGCGAAGATAGCCTGACGCACCCTCACGTCGTCGAAGGGCTTCTTGTGAACGTTGAAGCCCATGTAGGTGGTGGAGGGAAGGACGACGCGTTGAAGCTCCAGCTCCTCGTTCTCCTCAATGCGGGGCACCTCGATGGGAGGCACAGGGTAAGCGATATCGACCGCGCCGGTCTCCAGCTCGATGGTGCGGTTCGTGGGCTCAGGGATGGAGCGGACGGTCAACGTTTTGTACTTCGCCTTCTCGCCCCAGTAATCGTCAAAGCGCTCGAAGGTGTAGTGGTCGCCCTTGGCCCACTCCTTGAACTTGAACGGGCCCGTGCCAACGGGGTTCATGCCGTAATCGTCGCCGGCGGCCTCGACTGCCTTCTTGCAGACGATGTTGCCCCAGCTGTGGACCAGGGAGGTGAAGAAGGGATAGTTGACCTTCTTCAGGTGCAGGATGACGGTGTAGTCGTCCACGATCTCCACGCTGTCCAGGTCCTGGGAGTAGGTGTGGATGTGGCTCCCCGCGGGGGTGTTGGCGCGCTCCAGGGAGAACTTCACGTCCTCAGCCTTCATCTCGTCGCCGTTGTGGAACTTGACGCCCTTGCGCAGGACCATCTTGTAGTCCTTGTCGGTCAGGAACTCCCAGCTCTCGGCCAGGCCGGGGCGGATGGAGCCGTCGGGGTTCAGGAAGATCAACGTGTCGTAGATGTGCGAGCACGCGCGGGAGGTCGGGTAGTCATTGTGCCCGATGGGGTCCAGCGTCGTGGCATCGTACTGGTCAGCGACGACGAGGGTATCCTTCGCCGCGAACGCCGCGCCGCACAGCGCCAGCGTCAAAACCAAAGCCGCGATAAAGCTCTTTCTCAAAACAATCCTCTCCTTACAAAGAATTTTTCTATCCCAAAGGGCCGTCCGGCCGGACGCCCTCAAGGCCAAAGTAATTTTTAACGGTGCCAGACGGAGTCGCCGTCAATCAGCGTCGCCACAACCCGCGTGCGGGCGTCCAGTGGGTCGCCGTCCCACACCGCGAGGTCCGCATCCTTGCCCGGCTCGATCGTTCCCATGCGGTCCTCAACGCCCAGGTGCTCCGCCGCGTAGCACGTCAGGCCCCGAAGGGCCTCGTCGGACGGCAGCCCCGCCTTCACGGCCAGCGCTGCGGAGACGATGGCGTGCTCGATGGGGATGACGGGATGGTCGGTGATGAGGCAGAAGTGGACTCCCGCCCTCCATAGAACCGCCGGCGTGTCCCACGACTTGTTCTTCAACTCAATTTTACACCGTGAGGAGAGCGTGGGCCCCACGGCGGCATAGACCTTCTTTTCCGCCAGCCAGGACGCGATGAGACGGCCCTCCGTGCAGTGCTCGATGGTGTACCTCAGGTTGAACTCCTCCGCGACGCGCACAGCTGTCTGGATGTCATCCAACCGGTGGCAGTGGACACGGAGCGGCATCTCGCGTTTCAGCACGGCGGCAAGGGCCTCCATCTCCAGGTCACGCTCAAAGGGCTCCTCTTTCTTCTGCGCGTCCTCCCTCTTGGCGAGGTAGTTCTGCGCCTGGACGAATGCGCCGCGCATCAGGGCCGCGTTGCCCATGCGCGTGGTGGGCAGCTTGTCCTTGGGTTTGTAGACGCTCACGGGGTTCTCCCCCAGCGCTGCTTTCATTCCGGAGCAAGCCACAACAGCCATGCGTTCCACAATATCAGGTTTCGTCTTGAGGATCATTCCCTGGCCGCCAATGACGTTGGCGCTGCCGGGAAGGGCCTGCACACAGGTCACGCCGCCGGACAGCGCGTCGTTGAAGGCCGTGTCCTGAGGGTAGAGCGCGTCAAGAACACGGAGCTGGGGCGTGATGGGATCGGCCATGTCGTTGTCGTCCACCAGGGCCTCAGGGAAGTCTTCAGGGCAGACCCCGATGTGCGTGTGGGCGTCAATGAGGCCCGGCGTTACGCGAAAGCCGGAGAGATCAATGCACTCCGCGCCTTCCTTGCCGGCAACATCTCCCACCTGGACGATCTTTCCATCCCTGACGAGGATGTCCCGTTCCTTAAAGCCGTCGTCCTGATCTCTGCCGGTCCAGACCAAAGCTCCTTTGAGCCAGAGTGTTGTGTGCTGCAAGGCGGACGTCCCTCCCCTCAAAGAAAAGAAAAACTCCGTCCCTGACAGTTTTCAAAAACGGCCAGAAACGGAGATGAATTCTGGTAGCCCCAACGAGATTCGAACTCGTGTTTTAGCCTTGAGAGGGCTACGACCTAGGCCGCTAGTCGATGGGGCCATTCAAAAGCACGAAAGAGATATTACCACAGGTCGCCTGATCGCGCAAGCCCCGTTTACAGACCAATCAGCCTCGGGATGCTGGTCGTCAGCGCCGGGAAGCTGATGACGATGAACTGCACGAATAACGCCACCAGGATGAAAGGCCATATCTTGCGGAACAGCTCTCCAATGGGGATCTTGCCAATGGCTGCGACGATGTAGTTGCACGCGCCCACCGGGGGCGTGATGAGGGCGATGGTGACGTTCAGGGTCATGACGACGCCGAAGTGGAAGGGGTCGACCCCGGCCTTGACGGCGAGGGGCGCGAAGATGGGCGTGAGCAGCGTGAGGACCGCCACCTCCTCCATGAACATGCCGATGACGAACACGATGGCGGACAGCACGATCAGCAAAAGCCACGGGTGAGCCAGAAGTCCCGCGCCGATGATGAAGTCGCTGAACATCTTCGTTACGCGCTCATACTTGAGATACCAGCCCACCACGGAGGCCGCGCCCATGATCAGGAAGATTGCGCTACTGCTGCGTACCGCCTCGTACAGGGACAGCCCCAGTCCCTTGAGCGTGAGCTGGCGAGTGATGAGGAACCCCACGGCAATGCAGTACAGACAGGCCAGCGCGCCGGACTCCGTGGGCGTCACAATGCCCAAAACGATCCCGCCAATGATGATGACGGGGGCCATCAGCGCCAGGACGGAGCGGCGGAGGATGCGCCACTTGCCCCTCCGGACCTCCGTCGTGTCCATGACGGGCACGTTGTACTTCCGGGAGTAATACCAGTTCATGACCATGAAAGCGGCCCCCAGGACGAAACCGGGGAACACCCCCGCGGCGAACAGACCACCGATGGAGGTGTTGGTCAGCGAGGCGTAGATGATCATGAACACGCTGGGGGGGATGATGGGGCCGATGAGGGAACTGCCCGCGGTGAGCCCCGCGGCGTAGGCCTTGGGGAAACCCTCTTTCTCCATTGCGGGGATAAGGATGGAGCCCAGGGCGGAGGAGTCGGCAGCGGCGCTGCCGTTGACCCCGGCGAACACGATGCTCCCCACGACGTTGACGTAGCCCAGCCCGCCGCGCACGGACCCCACGATGAGGCGGCTGAAGTCCAGCAGGCGGTCCGTCAGGCCGGAGCGGTTCATCAGGATGCCCGTCAGGATGAAGAAGGGCATCGCCATGAGTGTGAAGCCGTTCATTCCCCCGTAGAACTGCTGGGGGATGACGCGCAGAAGCCCCAGGGGGTCCGGCGTCCCAAGGATACCCATCAGACCGGTCATCAAAAGCGCCGCGTAGAGCGGGACGCCAATGAGCATCTGCCCCAGGAAGGCGAAGAACAGGAAGAGGTCGTACATTATTTCTGCCCTCCCCCGAAGTAGCTTGCCACAAGGACGATCAACAACATTCCCATGCCCACGGGCACGGCCATCAGCGGAACGGCGCGGGGAATCCCAAGGGCCATGGTCTGCATGGCCCAGCCGCCCATGACGTTTTGAATGCCATAAATGATGAGAACAACGAGCACGGTGGCTTCAATGAGGAAGGAAATAAGCCGGCACAGAGCCCGCCAGCGGGGAGAAAGACCGTTCACAACAAAGTCGATGGACATATTGTCCCCCGCGGCGAAGGCGGCTGACGCTCCGATAAGCACAAAGCCCACCATGGAAAAACGGGCCAGCTCCTCCGTCCAGACGAGGGATATCCCCGCCGTCTGCCGGGCGATGATGCCCACGGTGATGTCCGCGATGTTGAGCACGAGGAAACAGCACCCGGTAATAACGCTGAGCCGCACGATAAAGCGGCTCAGCCTGTTGAGAAAATCTTCCATCACCCGGGTACGGCTCACTTGGAGGCGACAGCCTTATTCGCGGCCTCCGCGTCACGCTGAGACATCTCCAGCCACTGGGAGTCCTTCAGGCGCTGCTTCAGCCACTCGACATAGCCGGGCTGGCCGATGCTCCGGAACTGTTCCATCTCCTCCGCGTTGGGGGCGTAGACCTGCAGTCCCCGCTTGCGGCACTCCTCCACCTGGCCGGCGTCCTGAGCCTCGATGCGCTCGCGGGTGAGTTTGTTGGCCTCCTTCGCGGCCTCAACGATCGCCGTGCGCTCGGCATCACTGAGCGAGTCGTAGAGGTCCCCATTCATGATGAGGAATTGGTCGGAGTATTGAATGTTGGCCAGGGTCATGTACTTCTGGACCTCCGTCAGACTGCCCAGCAGAATGTAGAACGCGGGGTTCATCTGGCCGTCGGCGACGCCCATCTTGAGCGCCATGTAGGTCTCGCCCCAGGGGATGGGCGTGCCGCTGGCCCCAAAGGCGTTGAAGATGGCGACCTGCCCCTCGCTCATGGCGCGGAACTTCAGCCCGGCGAAGTCCTTGGGGCTGTGGATCTCCCGCTTGGAGTTCGTGAAGGCCAAAAAGCCCCCCTCCTCGACGACCTCCAGCAGTACACAGCCTGTCCTCTCGCGGAACAGGGCCTTCAGTTTCGTCATATACTCGCTGGAGTCGAAGAAGATGTGGGCCGCCTCAAAGGAGTTGAACATGAAGGGGATGTCGGAAGCGTAGAGCTCCGGCAGGACGGTCCCCAAAGCGGCGAACGAGGCGATGTCCGCCATCGGCTGGTTGAGTCCGGACTTCATGATGAGCTCCATGCGCTGTTCCTCAGAGCCCAGCTGCTCGTCGGGATAGACCTCGAACGTCAGGGCCCCCTTCGTCTTCTCTCCGGCGCGGGTGATGAACTCCTTGACGAAGTAGTGCTGGATGTTCGTCTCTGTGTCCGCGGGGCCCTGGTGGGATATCTTGATGGCCGTCTCGGCCTGGGCCGTCACCGCGCCCAGCACTCCTATCAGAACACAGGCGAATAAGCATTTTTTCACACAAAAAACCTCCCTGATAAAATTACAATGAACCTATTATACAGGATGAAAGCTACTTTCCCAGCTCGTGGTCCTCCGGCAGCAGCTTGTTGGCCGGGTCCTGTGACCAGCCCAGGGTGCCGGCCTTGTAGGTCTTTATCCTGAAGTCCTTGAAGCCGAAGTCCTTCACCAGCGCCTCGCCGAACTGACCGGACAGGAGCCCCGCGTTGCAGTAGAGGATGAGCGTGATATCTTTCGTCAGACCGGCTTTTTGCATCGCCTCCGCCGCATCCTGGAGATCCAGTTTGGAACTGGGGAAGTTGATCGCGCCGGGGATGTGCCCTCCGGGAGCACCCTCAAACGGGGATTTGCCGTTGAAGACATCTTCCTCACGGACGTCCACCAGAAGGAAGCCCGGCTTGCCCGTATGCTCCTTCACATAGGCCGCGTTCACCGTCTCAATCTGAGGCTCCAGCCAGGAAATCAGGAACGAACAAAGCACCGCCCCCAGGAACAGGACGACTGCCGTTATGATAAGACGAGTTCTCTTGCTCATGGCTACAGGTTGGAATAGCCCGCTTCGTTGTAGATCAGGGCCATGAACTCAAGATCGGTGTCGGAATTGTTCACAAGGCTGTGCCACTGACCAACCTCAATCACGCAGACGTCGCCGGGGCGGACCCGGGTGACGGTTTTGGCAATGCCGTCCGCGCTCTCCGTGAAGTCCCCCTCACCCTTCAGAATGTAGTAGGGCTCCGTGTCGCGGACGTGCTGATGCCAGCCAACGCTTGACTTTGGAGGCAGCACCACCCGCGCGTACAGCCGGCCATGCCCCAGCAGCTCCTCCTTCGAGACGATATGACAGACGCGGGCAGGCCCCTCGCCCTCCGCAAGACCCTGGACCTCGACGACGTTCTCTCTCCTGACCATGATGTCCCCCTCCTGTGTATATCTGACCGGCCAGTGCCGGAACTGTCCACTTCTAATTATAACTTATAACAGGCGGGCATATTCATATTATTCACCTCAAGGTATAATGAAAGAAATGATTCCGCCAGCGCGGGATTGGGGGAGGAAAACGCGATGACCGGCACACCGGCAGGAAAACCGCAGAGCGGGACGGCAGGGCAAAAGTTTAATGATTTTTTCCCGCCCGCAAGGCGGGTTCCCTGACGCCACGCTCTGTGTTTTTCCTGCCGGTGTGCCGGTCATCGCGTTTTCCTCCCCAAATCCCGCTCTGGCGGAAT
>JAEEGY010000064.1 GCA_016280565.1 Fretibacterium sp. | reverse complement strand
GATCTCTATGGCCTCAGTCCCTATGACCGGCAGACGCTGAGGGCTATGGCCATTTAAGAAACAGGCCCCGCCGAGGCGGGGCCTGTCGTCTTTCCTTCGTTTCGCAATTAAAACCATCAGACAAAGCAATCTCTGCCGATTTCAGGGGGTGCGGGGGGTACTTCGGCCAGACGGCCAGCTTACGCATTCCCGAAGGGAGAGCGGCGCTGTGCCGGTCGGCTGTGCCGGAGCGAGGTGTAGTCACCTCGCAGAGGCCCCCGCGTTGAATCAGAGATAGCCGTTCTGCTTCAGCAGTTCCTTCGCCGTCTCGATGTGGCGGGCCGGCATCTTGATGACCGGGCCCGTGCAGCCCATCGCAGACTCGGCGTAGATGTTCGCCTTCCACAGAACCTTCACTGCGTTGTCGATCTCCAGCACGTCGATGCCGTGGAGCTCGTCGTCCGTGGGCTCTGCGGGGGGCATCTTCACGTCTTCCTCCGCGGCGGCCGCCTTGGGCGTCAGAGCCTCGATCTCCTCATCCAAACCGGCCTTCCGCGCAGCCTTCAGTTCCTCCGCCACCTTCGCGGGAAGTCCGCCCGCCACGACCATGGCGTTGAACGTCAGCGCGTTGGCAATCACCGGGGCACCCGACGCACGGGACACGATGGAGACCACATAGGACCAGCCCTCGCCGCAGGAAGGGCCATAGCCCCAGCCTGTTGATTCATAGGAGCCGCCCGTGGTGAAGGACGAGAACATCTTCATCAGCACGTTGCCCGTCAGCGTGTCCGTCACGCAGACGTCCACCGCCCCGGTCAGGATGTCGTTGCCCCGCAGGACGGAGCCGCCGTCCGCCCGGACGGAGGTGCCAAACGTGATGGGATAACCCTTTTCCTTCATGTGAGTGAGGGAGCGGAACACCGGCTGGGCCGTGTCCACATTCAGGATGCCCACCGTGGGGTTCGCGATACCCAGGGCCTTCGCCGTCGCGATACCGTAGACCGCATTGCGCAGCATAGCCTCGCCCCGGACGGTGGAGGATGTCCCCGTGGTGGAGGCCAGAATCATCGGCCGGCCCCGGCCCGGCGTCATCACGCGCCCGATAGTCGTCACGCCCAGCGGGAAGGGGAAGTGCATGGCCACAGCGCCCTGAACCTCGCCGTCCTTCACGGCCTTCTCCAGCCTCGACGGAACGTCCGCCTCGGCGCACTCAATCCACTCTAACTCATCATAGCCGGGAGTCCTGGGGCCAATCATGACAGGGCAAACACCGCCGTTCTGGGCCGCCAGCCGCGCGCCCCGGGCGATCTCCTCCGGGCCGTGCTCGCTGCCCGCCGCCATGAGGCCGACACGGACCTTCGGACCACCGTTTTTCGCCGACTCAATAATCTCGCTTAATGCGGAGCCGACCAGTTTCTTGATCTCATCAGACATGAGCCCGGCCTCCTCAGTTCAGCTTTCCGGCGATCTCGGACAACGCCTCCAGGATAAGGGCCTTCACGTCCTCCTTGCTCACCGCCGCCGAAGCCGCACTCTTGCCAGTGGGAGCCTCGATGAGGAACGACGCGCCGTCGGCCAGGTTCGTCAGACGGCCCAGGAACAGGCTGCCCTTGCCGATGATCATGACGCGCTTCATCTTCCCGGCCTTCATCGCCTCGCACGCCGGGCCAATGAACGGCACGCCCGCAGGGATGTGGCCCTGGGTGTGCGCGTAGCCCAACACGCCGCGCTGCTTGATAAAGTCGTTCATCGCGCCCTTCTCAATGGCTTTCTTCATGACAGCCAGGGCCGCGATCATCTTGGTGTTCGCCAGGGGCACGTTGCCCGCGCCGGCCGGCTCGGTGATCTCATGGTTCTGCATCTCGGGGGCAAAGCGGTCCACGTCCGAGAAGGTCAGACCTGCGGCCTGAAGCGGCTCGAAGGTCAGGGACGAGGTGATAGCCTGGGGCGCGCCGCCTGCACCGACGGTGTGCTTGCCCAGCACATCCAGGCGCATAACGGGGCACGTCCCATCGTCGGGGACCAGCAGGATTGCGAAGCTCCCCACACAGTCCTCCAATGCCTTAAGCCCCTTCTTCACATGGTCGCGGCTGTTCATGTAGAGCTTCGGGATAGAGCCGCCCGCCACAACGGCGATATTCTTCCTTGCCCCAGCTGCTACCTGGGATGCCGCGTTGATGATGGCATGGACGGGCCCTGCGCAGAAACCGCGCACGTCGCAGCCGGAAGCGTTTTTGCAGCCCACGACCTCGGCGATGGCCTTGGCAAAGTTGTTGCCCGCGCGCTGCCCTACGTCGCCCGCTCCCTCCTCGGAGCACTCGATCACGAAGTCCAGGTCCTCAGGGGCCAGTCCG
Organism: Fretibacterium sp.; assembly: GCA_016280565.1. Lineage (GTDB taxonomy): Bacteria > Synergistota > Synergistia > Synergistales > Aminobacteriaceae > JAFUYV01. Next base: position 4,557 of record JAEEGY010000064.1, on the reverse strand, counting down.
CTGTTCTTCAGCAGGTGCAGCAGCGCCAGCACGCCGGAGGCCTTGCCCGCCAGGTTCTCCATCAGGACATGGGCAGTGAGGCAGGCGTCCGTGGGGTGCCCGCTGCGGATGCAGCCAACGACCTTGCCGCCGAAGCGCAGGGCCAGCGCCGCGCGGTCCTTGCACTCCGCCTCGATGGTGGCCAGGTCCTGCATATTCTTTGGCCGGACGACACGCTTCACGATGGCCTCGGTGATGACCGGGTCCTTCGCCAGCTTCGCGCTGACCTCCTCGGCGAAACTCTTCTCCAGCCACACGAGCTCGAACTCGTCGCAGGCGGAGATGAGCCCCAGGAACTCGTCCTCCGGCATCAACTCGCCGAACTTGCCGTAGCGTCCGGCCTTAGCGTCAGGCAGAGGGTTATCGACCCAGGGGGTCGCTGCAGCCTCGAATTCGTCGTAGGAAATGCCGCCAATGTAAGTCTGGTTCGGCGCGTAATGCAAGGCCTGTTCGTAGGTCTGGAGGTGCTTGGGCAGGGCATCAACGTACTCCTGCTCCTTGCCGCTGTGGCGGGCCTCGTAAGGCGTGCCGCCATACCAGCTCCCGGTCTCCGGCGCGTGGTTCAGACAATAGGCATAGCTCTTGATACCGACTGTAGACGACATTGCTGTTCCTCCTTAAAGATTTGAGTGCTTGCTCCTATTATAACAAAACTTGTCCCCTGGGGAGTTGCGCTATAACACGGGTTCCAACTCCGGAGTTCCCTCCACGGGCTGAGACTCTTCCATATCCGTCTCCTCCGGCTCGGCCTCTTCCAGTTTTTTCTCCACCGAAGCCGCAGACTCTTCCTCCTGCGGAGCAATGTTGCGGAAAGCTTCCGAGCCCGTACCTGCAGGGATCAGGTGCCCGATAATGACGTTCTCCTTCAGGCCCTGAAGCGGGTCGATCTGCCCACGGACAGCCGCGCCCGCAAGGATCTGCGCCGTCTGCTGGAAAGAGGCCGCGCTGAGGAAGCTGTCGGTCGCCAGGGCCGCCTTGGTGATGCCGTGGATAAACGGGCGGCACTCCGGGCTCTCCCGCAACTTCCGCACGAAAGTCACATCGCGGATCAAAGAGTAGTCATCCACCCTGGCCGCGGCAGAACGCACGTCCAGCTCCGTTGCGTTCCGGCTGAGGATCTCGCGAAGGGTCTCATCTGTGATCTCCTGGCTGGGAACAGCGTAATCTCCGTCCGACGCCGTGAGGTTCAGGAGGACCTTGCCCTTCAGCTTCTCCGCCAGAACATTCTCCAGTAGCTTCGAACGGGAGAGAAGCCCCTCATCCGTCTCGATCGCCGTGATATCCCCCTGGGCCATGGACTGAACAACATGGGCATCCACGAACTGAGGAATATCCGCAAGCGGCTGTCCGTCAGCTCCCGCCGCGCTGTGGAGGTTGGCCCCCCACACGTCGTTGTTGTTCATCAGGGCATTGCGGAACATATCAATGACATTAACGTGCTCCACGTTGTGCCAAACACGAACGGCGGGGACATCGCCTTCAGCTGCTTTCTCCGCTGCCTCCGGCGTGAACCGCGTATCCCGGGCAGCCACGATCTGCCCCTCCACCACTACGTCCGCCGCAAGCCACGCGGAGGAAGCCAGCTTGTCCAGCATATTGCGGTCGCGCACATGGATGATCCTGGGATCTCCTTTCGTGATTTGGCGAAGTTCTTCCTTGCCAAGGCGCGTTCCCTTTTTGATACGATTCTTTTTGTTGGTCTTGGAGATGGCGAAGTTGGTCACCAGCTCCAGATCCTCCATCTGTTTGCGGAAGGTCGCCACACCAATGATTACCTCGACGCTCAGGCCGCTATGCAAAAGTCTCAGTGAGGAGATCATCATCCCAGGCGTCAGGAGTTTTCGCAATGTATCCTCGTCCAGAGGTTTGTCCAGGAACTCCTGGAACTCCTCCGCCTCCTTCTCCCGGTCGCCCTTGTCGCCCTTTCTGACGGACTTCAGGATGTCGCCCGCAAAGATCCGCACGGCCTCGGCCACGTAGCGCTCGTTGTCGTCTTTTATGGACTTCTCCGCCGCCTCCACCTCGTCCAGCCACACCAGGTCTCCCGCAACAAAGGAGGTGTCCCCCTCCTCCACGACCTTCACCTTGTTGAGCGGGGCCACTTTCCGGAGGATGACCTCAATGTGTTTATTGTTGATGGAGACGCCCTGAGAATGATAGACGTACTGGATCTCGTCCACCAGCATCCGCTGGACAGCATTGATGCCGCTGACTTCCAAAAGCTGCTGTGGATCGATGCTCCCCTCGGTCAGAGGCGTCATCCGCGTGACCTCCATCCCTTCCTCAATGCCCTCCCGGAGCTCCTGGGAGGTGGGAATGGCATGGGTGAGTTTTTCCTCGCCATCCTTTGAGGCCACAACGACCCTGCGCTTGCCGTCGACATTGCGGATCTCTTCAATCACACCGTCAAGGCCCGCCAGCAACGACACCTTGCGGGGACGCCTCACTTCGAAGAGCTGCTCGATACGGGGCAGACCCTGGGTGATGTCCTCCGCCGAGCGGACACCGCCGGTGTGGAAGGTGCGCATGGTGAGCTGCGTGCCGGGCTCTCCGATGGACTGGGCCGCCACGACGCCCACTGCCTCCCCGATGGGGACAGGCTTACGTGAGGACAGGTCATTGCCGTAGCACTTCTGGCAGACGCCCTGCTTGAGCGCGCAGGCCAGCGGGCTGCGGACCCAGACCTCTTTGATGCCCGCGCGGTCGATCTCCCTGGCCTTCGCCTCCGAGATGATCTCCCCCTTGGGGACGATAACTTCCCCCGTCTCCGGAGCGATGATATCGTTCAGAGCTGTACGCCCGGCGATACGCTCCGCAATGGAGATCATGGTCTTGCCCTCGCTCTCCAGTGGGTGGATGCAGATACCCTTGTCCGTGCCGCAGTCCTCCTGGGTGATGATGAGGTCCTGGGCCACGTCCACCAGTCGGCGCGTCAGGTAGCCGGACTTCGCCGTACGCAGCGCAGTGTCCGCAAGCCCCTTCCTTGCACCGTGGGTGGAGATGAAGTACTCCAGCATATTCATACCCTCACGGAAGTTGGCCGTGATGGGATAGTCGATAGTCTTTCCCGTGGGGTCAGCCATCAGGCCGCGGATACCGGCCATCTGCCCCATCTGCCCCAGGCTTCCGCGGGCGCCGCTCTCCACCATCATCCTCACCGAGTTCTCGTCGTCCATGTGCTCGGTGATCTTGTTGGCGATGTCCCGCGTGGCGTTTGCCCAGAGCTTGCTCTTCTGGTCCAGGTACTCGTCGTGGGTCAGCAGGCCCATCTCGTAGTTCTCCTTGGCCGCGTCGTCCTCCTCCTGGGTCTGTTGGGTGATCTCCTTCTTCTCCGGCGGGATGATGATGAAATCGACGCCAAAGCTGATGCCGCTCTTTGCCGCCCAGTGGTAGCCCAGGGACTTCACCGCGTCCAGCATCTCCACGACGTGCTCGCGGTCAATTTTGTCGTAGGCCTCGTCCAGAAGGCTGCCAATCCCCTTCTTGTCCATATGCTTGTTCACATAACGCAGTTCAGGGGCAATGATGCTGTTGAACAGCGCCCGGCCCGGCGACGTCTCAAAGAACACCGTCGCCCCCTCGGGGGCCTTCACGTCCTCCGGCCGGTCAACGATGACGGCTTTTCCGTCTTCACCGCGGTACTTGTGCCGCCCTTTGGGACGCCTTGGATAGTCCGGGTCTTCCTTCAGCCAGATACAGGCGTTGACGTCGACAACATCATGGTCAAACGCGGAAAGGATGTCCTCAATGCTGGTGAAATACATCCCCTCGCCCTTCAGTCCCGGGCGCATATCCGTCAGGTAATAGACCCCCAGCACGATGTCCTGCGTCGGGGTGACGACGGGACGCCCGCTGGCCGGGGACAGCAGGTTGTTGGCGGAGAGCATCAGCAGGCGCGCCTCGGCCTGAGCCTCAATAGAAAGAGGCACGTGAATGGCCATCTGGTCGCCGTCGAAGTCTGCGTTGAACGCCGTGCAGACCATGGGGTGCAGGCGGATAGCCTTGCCCTCCATCAGGACGGGCTCGAAGGCCTGAATGCCTAAGCGGTGAAGCGTTGGAGCGCGGTTCAGCATGACGGGATGGTCCTTGATGATCTCCTCAAGGATACCCCAAATTTCCTCCCGGCCCCGCTCAATGATGCGCTTGGCATTCTTGACGTTCGGCGCAAGGCCGCTGTCCACCAGACGGCGGATAACAAAGGGCTTGAACAGCTCCAGCGCCATCTGCTTCGGCAGGCCGCACTGGTAGATCTTAAGCTGCGGGCCGATGACGATGACGGAACGGCCGGAGTAGTCCACACGCTTGCCCAGAAGGTTCTGGCGGAAGCGTCCCTTCTTGCCCCGCAACAGGTCCGTGAGGCTCTTCAGCGGCCGGTTCCCTGCTCCCAGCACGGCCTTGTTGACCCGGCCGTTATCGATGAGGGCGTCCACGCACTCCTGGAGCATCCGCTTTTCGTTGCGGATGATGATCTCCGGCGCATGGAGTTCCTGGAGCTTCTTCAGCCGGTTGTTCCGGTTG
>JAEEGY010000063.1 GCA_016280565.1 Fretibacterium sp. | reverse complement strand
TGACCTGGCCGGCATTGTGAAGTAAGAATATCAAAATCCGAGGAGGGTTGATCTTGCAGGAGACAAAGAAACGTAAGGTCTTCATGAGACGGCGGTCGGGCTTCACGCTGATTGAGATCATGGTGGTTGTGGTGATTCTGGGCCTTTTGGCGGCGTTGGTTGTGCCGCGCATCGGGCCCCAGGTGGCCGAGGCCCAGCGCACGACGGCCCAGACGCAGATCCGCAGCCTTGAGGATGCGCTGGAGATGTACCGCCTTCACAATGGCTTCTATCCCAGCACCCAGCAGGGCCTGGACGCGCTGGTGAAGGCGCCCACGACCTCGCCTGTGCCAAAGCGCTATGCCGAGGGCGGCTACATCAAGAAGGTTCCCGATGACCCGTGGGGCAACCCCTACATCTACCGCAACGACAACGGGCGCATCCGCATCATCAGCACCGGCCCGGACGGCGAGGAAGGCGGCGAGGGCGTCAACGCTGATATCTCCAACGAGAACTGATCAATGACCAGACAGCGGGGGTTCACACTCATCGAGATCATGGTGGTGCTCGCGATCGTGGGCGTCATGGCGATGGTGCTGCTCCCGCGTATCACCTTTTACTTTGAGCCCCCGCTGGTCCTGCTGCAGCGCAGCGTTGAAGAGGCCCAGGGATTGGCCTTGTCCGGGGTGTCTGTTCGTTTTGTGCTGAAGCCCGTGCGCGAACAGCGGGGCTCCATTGTGGTTGAGGCCCTTCTCAAGCAGGAACCGGAGAAGGGAAGCCTGCGTGAATTTTTAGGCACGGCAGGCCCGGAGGATGATGTGCTGGTGTGGAAACCAGTGAAGCTCTCCCATCCCCTGGAGGGCGAGGGCTGGCGTATGGAGCCGGAGATGGTGAACTTCTTCACGGACGGCTCCTGCACGCCTGCGCGCCTCTCCTGGGCGGAACCGGGCACGTACGGCCGCAACGCCAAATCCTTCCTCCTCACAGTGACGGGCTACTGCGCGGAGGTGAAAGAGAGGCGCTGATAGCCCGCCTCCATCACACCTCGATAATCTCCCTTGGCAGGGAGGACAGCCTCCGGGCGTCGCTTCCCTCTGCAACCCAGCAGTCGCAGGAAGTGATAACGGCTCCGTCCGCCAGACGTACCGACGGATGGAGGTTGAACCGCATTCCCGGTTCAATGACGGTCTCGTCCCCGGTGGCGATGCAGGGGATCTCCCACACGTCCACACCCTGCCCATGCCCGATGGGGACCCCGGCGGTGAACATTCCGGCATATCCCAGTTTTGTCAGCGTCTCCTCCGACGCGGCGGCTAATTCACCAACCCTTGCGCCGGGCCGTATCTTTGACGCGGCGGCCACCTGCGCCTCCCCCACGGCGGCAAAAGCGCGGGCGTATTCCTCCTTTGGCTTCCCCAGGGAAAGCAGGTGTGTGGTCTCGCCCATGTGCCCGCCGGCGGCGGCGTGCTCCAGAATGATACAGTGGCAGTCCCCTTTCTCCCAGACGTGCGCGCTTTCACGGGCCTGAGCCATCAGCGCCAGTCCGGGCACGGGCCCGGAGGAGGACATCCAGTAAAGCTCCTCCGCACCGAGGGACAACGCGAAACGCGATGTCTCCGCCACGGCGTCCACCTCGTGTCCGCCGGGCTTTACCAGCCCCACGTAATAACGAAAAACCTCCTCGTTCAGTTTCACGGCAGCCTCGGAGAGGCGTATCTCCTCCGGGCTCTTCACCATGAGCAGATGCTCAAGCTGCGGCTTGAGGTCGGCGAGGGGAAGGCTTTCCAGATTTTGCGCCAGGGAGGCCTGGAACGCCGCGCTCATTCCCCGGCCGGCGGTGGCAATGTTCTTCGAACCGAGGGCTTTGATGAGCTCCGCTGCTCCCCGGCACGGGTCAGAGACGTACTCCAGCGCCGGGATGATCTTCACCTCATCTGCGGCACAGGATGCCCGCGCGAACTCCGCCTCCGAGGCGTCGTGGACAAAGAGCGTCACAGGACCCTCCAGCGGCATCACGAGATATTCCTCAAAGACAGGCGTGGGCCAGTCCGCCAGCCAGCGCAGCAGTCCCCGCGCCATGAGCTGTGGCGAGCTGAAAGCTACCAGCGCCCCGACGCCAGCCCGTTCCATCTCCTGCCGCACGGCCCTCCAGCGGCGGGCAAGTTCCTGTTCAGAGATATAGCGCGTCCCCTTCATCCTCCGGCCCTCCTAAAGTTTCATCCCCATGGCGGCGGGGAGGAACGTGATGAGCCACGGGAAGTAGGTGATGAGCAGCAGGCAGATGATCCCCGCGATAAGGAACGGCCACACCCGCGACACGAGGTCCCTCATGGATATCTTTGCGATGTTGCAGGCCACGAAGAGGTTAGACCCCACGGGGGGCGTCACCTGGCCCAGGGCGAAGTTCGCCGTGGCGATAACACCGAAGGCCACCAGGGGGTAATTCATCTCCTTGATGATGGGCAGAAGGATGGGCATGAGGAGGTAGAAACCCGACGCCGAGTCCACAAAACATCCCGCAATGAGGAAGATGACGGTGATGAGCAGGAGCATGAGCGTCCGGTCATGGGTAATGGCCAGCAGGTCGCCCGTGAGCTGCTTCGCCACACCGGAGGTCGTCAGAATCCAGGTAAAGGCCCCCGCGCAGCCCATGATGAACATGATGACCGCCGAGGATACCGAGGCCTCCACAAAGATATTCCAGAGCTGACGCAGCTTTATCTCCCGGTAGACGAACAGGCCCACGAAAAGGCCGTAGACCACCGCCACCCCCGCCGCCTCCGTGGGGGTGAAGATGCCGCCGTAGATGCCTCCAAGGATGATAATGGGCATCAGGAGCGCCCATATCGCGGCCCGAAACGTCCGCCAGCGTTCCCCCCAGC
>JAEEGY010000007.1 GCA_016280565.1 Fretibacterium sp. | reverse complement strand
CTGTCCCAGCGGGAGATATCCGGCGCGGAGGGCCGCCCCTTCACAACGGACTTTGACTCGCTTTTAGCCGAAGCCCAGACCTTTATGCCACAGACGGTGACTGATATTTTCCAAAGGCTGTGGGGGGGATGTATGCCGGGACTGGTGAGCGGAGAGGCCAAAGACCGAAATGTCTATTACTCGTCCTACCTGTCCACTTATGTGGAGCGCGACGTGCGCGGCCTGTCCGAGGCCATGGACGTGCTGAAGTTCCTCCGTTTTGTTACGTCCGTCGCAGCGCGGACCGCACAGATGGTCAATTACAAATCCATCGCTGATAATGCCGACATCGACCAGAGCACGGCCAAGGCCTGGATGAACATCCTGGAGACGCTGGGCCTTGTCTTCATGCTGTACCCCTTCTCCAACAACGTACTCAAGCGCACCGTGAAGACTCCGAAGCTTTATTTTTACGACACGGGCCTGGTCTGTTACCTGACGCGGTGGTCCTCGCCAGAGGTGGCGGCAGAGGGGGCCATGAGCGGCGCTCTGCTGGAAAACTTCGCCGTGTCTGAGATCGTGAAGGGTTACCAGAATGCGGGACTGGAACCTTTTCTCCATTATTACCGGGATCGGGACAATCGGGAGATCGACGTCGTTCTTGAGCAGGACGGCCGCCTGTGTCCGCTGGAGATCAAGAAGACGACTACGCCGGACCGGCGAATCCTCCGTACATTTGATGTTCTGGACCGCTCACCGCTGAAGCCCGGGCCAGGGGCGGTGCTCTGCCTGGCCGAGCAGTTCAGCGCATTCGACCGCGGTCACTTCATCGTCCCCATCGGGATGATTTGAGGACATCAGAGAGCCAGCCCGTTTCCTATGGGGACTCAGGCCGCGTCTTAATGTCCCTGTTCCTTCGTCTTGATGCTCTCGCTGACAACCGCTGCGCCCAAAACCAGAACTGCGCCTATCCAGCCGGTTATACCCAGTGCCTCCCGTAAAAAGAATGCCGAACAAAGCACGGATACAACGGGTTCAAGATACCCTAAAATGGCGATTGTCTGCACCGGCAGACTGCCCAGCCCGCTGAAATAGAAACAATACGCAATGCCCGTATGAACAATTCCAAGCGTCAGGATGATCAAAACGGAGCGCAGATCCACCTCCAAAGCCGCGCCGTGGTTCTTCAGCAGGACGTAAGGCAGAATGGTCAAAGCGGACATTGCCAGCTGAAACGCGGCCTTGTCAAAAGCGGGAACGTCGTGTATTTTTCTGTTGCAGATGACGATCCCCACAAAGCATGAGGCAGAGGCAAATCCCAGGAAAATGCCCGCGATGTTCCCCACGCTCCCGCCCCACACCCCGGAGACCAGCACGATGCCAATCAGGGCGGCAATGACGCAGGGGATTTTCCGCATATCCAGCGGCTCGTGAAGCACGATGGGAGCGATCAGGATGATGATGATGGGGGCCATATAGTTACACAGACTGGCGATCGCTACGGTGGTGTGCATATAGGCCGCGAACAGGAATATCCAGTTCAGGCCCAGACATATTCCGGAGGCGGCGAGCCAGAACAGGTTTTGGCGGATGGCCGGCAAGTTGATGTGCTGGCGTTTCGCGCGCAGGTACAAAAGGATAAACCCCGAACCGATTATGCCCCGGCACAGCGCGACGATCTCGCTTGGCAGACTGACATAGCGAAGGAACAAACCTATCGTCCCATAGATGACAACAGCGAGGATATATTTTACCCGTTCAATGAACATTGCATTACCTCCCGGAGTAGGACTCCGCCCTGGTCTCAACGTACTGAATATCCCTTGCTTCCCGCACTGGCAGACTCAGCGCTGTATGCAGACTGACGGTGGATGAACACAGCGGCAGCACAGAGATGAACGCGCTATAATAATATCACTTGGATTTACTCGAAGTGCAGCGGTTTAGAGGAAAGATAGAAGAAAAATCTCACGGAAGGCTGACATTCGATGGCATTGCATCTGCGAGACCGCTCCATAGCGAAGAAGACCACCAAAGGAGAGGGAGGAGAATAACGTATGAGATGGACGCTCAGGAGGGTGGCTCTGGCCCTTGCCCTTCTCGTTATGATGTGCGCTCCCTCTCATGGGGCCGGGAGCAGGAGGGAGCTCCGGGACGGCGTTGTGCTTTCGGGCTGTGAGCTCTACCAGCTTGGTGCGTCCGAGATCGTGCTGGAATTTTCCGGCCGGGAACTTCCGGAGCCGGAGCTATTCCTTGAAGGGAATACCGTTCGTTTTATCCTGCGCAACTGCCGTGCCGCCCTGCAGGAGGGGGCAGACTACGCGGCCGCGGCTCCTCTGATCTCAGAGATGACAGTCCAGCAGCTCGAGGGCGATGCGATCGTCAACATGGGCACGACGGTTCCCCTCCAGCTTCGTTTCAGTTATGGCACGGCCCCCGCGAACCGTTACACGTTCCGTCTGATCACCGGGGAGGAGGCGGAGCGCCTGCACCGGGGAGCGGCCTCCGCGGAAGTTCCAGGACTCCCCGCCGAGGGGCCGGCCCCGTCTCTTTTGGGGACGGGGAAGGACGGGATTGTGACACTGGACCTTCGGGATGCCGGGCTCCGCGATGTCTTTCGCATGCTGGGAACCTTTCTCCAGAAGAACGTCATCATCGACCCCTCGTTCCCCTCCGCCCAGGTGACGCTGATGCTGAAGGACGTGCCGGCGGGTGAAGCCCTCAATTATCTGATGAAAGCCTACGGCGTCCGCCAGTACGCGATGGGAAAGGACACCGTCGTCCTGGGGACGCGGGACGGACTTGCGCGCCTCTCCGGGGAGGAGGAGACCCGCGCCTTCCAGATCGCCTATGCCGACCCGGCGGCTGTTCAGGGGATACTCGTTAATCTGACAGGTCTGCCCGTTCGTTGTTTTGCTGTCGATCCCCGGCTGAAGGTCCTCTACGTTACGTCCAACCCACAAAAGTTAGCGGAGATCGCCGCCTTCCTCCAAAATCTGGACCGCCCGGGACGGCAGGTGATGATCCAGGCAAAGATCTTTGAGCTCACCGATGGTTTCGAGCGCGAGGTGGAGACGGCCCTGAACGCCGTTTATGACCATTGGTGGTTCAGCTATTCTCCCCAGGGCGGCGGGCGGGGAGGTTACAGTAAAGACAATGGCCTGGGGCGCCGCTTCAACGCACCGTCAAACGGCTACCCCCTTCCCGGCATGACGGGCCTTGAGGTGCCTCTGGAGGGCGTTTGGCGTGAGCTTGATGTCGCCTTCCGTGCCCTTGAGACGAAGGGGAAGGGCAGGACCCTGGCCAGCCCCTCCTTGATCGCCCTCGACGGCCAGGGGGCAAAGATCAGCCTGACGGAGGACTATCCTTATATTTCAGGGCGCGACGAGGCCGGGAACCCCACCTGGTCCACGGAGACTGTCGGGCCGCAGCTGACCCTGACGCCCCGGGTGGGGCGGGATGGGATCATCACCCTTCAGATCGAGATCACGACGGGCGAGGTCCTTGAGATGATCACGGGCAGTACGGGCGAACAGATGCCCCGCACGTCGACCCGTTCTGTTACAACGCATGTCCGCGTCCAGGACGGAGAGCCCTTCGTCATGGGCGGGCTCTTTCGGGACAACCAGACCCGCCGGCGCGTGCGGATGCCCATTGTGGGGGAGATCCCTCTGCTGGGGAACCTCTTTACCTATCGTTACGACGAGCGGAACCGGACTCAGGCCGTTATCGTCGTCATCCCGCACATTCTGGACATGCCGGACACCCCTGTTGAGAGGAAGTCCCTGGGGTGGCGCTGAACTAATAAGCGCCTCTCCCGGTTTTGGGGCCCTTGCGCTATAATACAGTACAGTTTGTATTATGTGGAGGTTTTGTGTATGGCTCAGGTAGTGGATACCACCGATTTTTATGTCGGTCTGAAGTTCCGGTGGCAGGATGGCATTTGGGAGATCGTTGAGTATGACCATCACAAGATGGGACGGGGCGGGGCCGTCGTGCGGACAAAGCTTCGCAACGTGGAGTCCGGGTCTATCGTCGAGAACTCCTTCAAGCCCGGTGAAAAGTTCGAGCGCATCATCTATGAGGAGAAGCCGGCTCAGTACAGCTACCGCGACGGCGAGGATTATGTGTTCATGGACCTGGCGACCTACGACCAGATGACCCTCTCCCCCCAGGTCCTGGGGGACGCCACGAAGTATCTGGTGGACGGGCTGGAGATACAGATCGAGTTCTTCGAGGGCAAGGTGATGGGCATCGAGCTCCCGAAGAGCGTGACGCTTAAAGTGGTGGACACGCCCCCCAGCTTCAAGGGAGACACGGTCTCCGGCGGCGGCAAGCCTGCAACGCTTGAGACGGGGCTGGTGGTGACGGTGCCGGTCTTTGTGGAGCCGGGTGAGGATGTCGTGGTGGACACCCGTACGGGGCTTTATCTGGAGCGCGCCAAGAAATAGGTGAACTCTGGTGGAGGAGCCTGAGAACAGGAAGGATGAGGGAGCCCGGATGGACGGCGTCATCCATATCTCGGAGGACGTTATTGTCGAGCTGGTCCGGAAGACCATCCAGGGTATCCCGAACATCCAGACCGTCTCGCGGTTCAGTGCAAAGTTTGGCATTGGCCGCAAGGGGAACGACGGGATCCGAATATCCATTGAGGAGAACGCCGCCGGCGGAGCTGTCCCGACGATTTCTGTGGACGCTTACGTCCTGGTCAAGTACGGCAGGCGTATCCCCGATCTTGCCTGGGACGTTCAGGAGAAGGTCAAGGCAAACCTGGAGCGTTACACAGGTTACACGGTGAAAGCCGTGAACATCAACGTCCAGGGGATCTATATCGACGATCCCGTGCCGGAACCTCCTCTGGAAGCGGCGGCGGAGTCCGGCGCGGAGGAAGGCCCCGGCGGACCCTCCCCTGATGTCCCGGAGGGCGTCCCGAAATAAGGCGGAGGTGAGAGGGTGTATTTCCTGTGGAAGCGCACACAACATGGGATGGTGCAGATATCCGGCGAGGGCCTGTCGGACTTCATCCGGGGATTTCTGACCGCGAAATGCCGCCTTTGCAGTCTTGCCCTGGCGGCGGGGTGTTCCCTGCACTCCGTTGTCCCTCCTTCCACAGATCCAGCCTCCCCGCCGGCGGATGACCCGTTGGCGGTGGTCCTTTCCCTGACAGATGTTTCCGGCCGGCCAGGGATCGAGAAAAAACTTTCCTTCCTCATGAGGCCCATGGGCCTGGCCCCTCTCGTGGTATGGGCTACCCCGGAGGAGGAGCTCCTTGACCTCCTGAAGAGCCCCTGGCTTTGGATGGCTCTTGCTGCGTCCATCGCCCTTGCTGTCATTGCGGGCTGGGCGGGCTTTTTCTGGACCGCCTTCTGGGGAACGGCGGCATGGTTCGCCGCGCGGGGACTGGCCGTGTTATATCGTCTCGCCTCCCGAAAGGGATACCGGCCCGGCTTTGACGGGGACGCCGGTGGGACGGAAAGTCTCTGTGCCCCTGAGCTTAAGGGGAGCTCGCCGCGTTAAAAATTCCTGCCCATGGGGATTCCAATGTGAGGGATCGTTTTGTCCAAGTCCAAACAGAAGATAAATCATAAATTTGAGTCGCGTCACCGGGCCCGTGAGCTGGCGGCACAGTTCCTTTACTCGATGGACCTCTGCCCCTGGCAGGCGTTTGAGCCGTCGCTGGAGCTCTTTTTGGGTGCCGGGAGCCTTGCCGAGACGGAGCCTCCCGAGGTGAAGGAGTACTGCCGTTTCCTTGCGCGGGGAGCCTGGGACCGGCGTGCCGAGGCGGATGAGCTGCTTCTGCGCGTTGTGACGGGCTGGCGGCCGGAGCGCATGGTCTCCGTGGACCGCGCTATCCTGCGCCTCATAATCTTTGAGGGGTTTCTGAACAAGGAGCTTCCGGTCAACTCCGCCATCTCCGAGGCAGTGGAGATTGCGCGGTTCTTTGGGGCGGATGAGTCCGCGCGCTTCGTCAACGGCGTGTTGGCCCGCGTGGCAAAACATCTGTTCCCGGAGGAGGCGTGATGCCGCGGCGCGCCCGTTCGGAGATGACCGTGGATGAGCTGAATTATTACATCCAGGGTCTGTTTACCTCAGACCTCATGTTGAAGGCTCTGGTGGTTTCCGGGGAGATCGCGGAGTTCAAACGACACACCAGCGGGCACTGCTACTTCACCCTGCTGGGGGCGGAAACGCGGGTGTCCTGCGCTCTCTTCAAACGCGACGCTGAACTTTTGCCTCAGTGGCCCCGCGACGGCGACAGCGTTTTGATCGAGGGGAGTGTTTCTTCCTACCCTCCGCGGGGCGTCTATCAGCTCTACGCGCGCCGGATCCTCCCCGTGGGGGAGGGCGCGGCCGGCCGGGCCCGTCAGGAGCTCCGGAACCGGCTTGAGGCCGAGGGGCTGTTTCACCCCGCGCTCAAACGTCCCCTTCCGCCTTACCCCGCCCGGGCGGCGGTCATCACCTCGGCGACGGGCGCCGCGCTGCGGGACGTTCTGCGTATTGCCTCCCGGCGCTATCCCCTCTGCGAGATCCTCGTTATCCCCGCGCTGGTACAGGGGGCCGATGCCCCCCGCTCCATCGTTCAGGCCTTTATCCAGGCCGGAAAGTTCGACCATCTGGACTGCGTTCTGCTGGTCCGCGGGGGCGGCAGTCGGGAGGACCTGAACCCCTTTGACGATGAGCGCGTGGTGCGCGCCGTGCGGAGCTGTCCCTGGCCCGTGGTGAGCGGGGTGGGGCACGAGATCGACGAGACGCTCTGCGACCTGGCGGCGGACGTGAGGGCTTCGACCCCCTCCGCCGCGGCGGAGCTGGTGTTCCCTGACCGGCAGGTCCTTCTTGCACAGCTCGAAGACACAAAAGAAACTCTGTATGAGCACATGACCCGACGGGTGAGCTCTCTTCAGGACCGGTTGGAACTTGTCCTTGAAGATATGCGTCAGGCAGTGAAAAGGCGCGTTGCGGATGCCCGAGGGCAGTTGGCGGTGCGCGCGGCCTCGCTGAACGCGCTCTCCCCGCTGGCGGCACTGTCCCGCGGCTTTGTGACTGCGGAGACGGAAGGAAAGCGGCTCCTCTCCGTCAAGGAACTGCACGCCGGGGATGGGCTTGCCGTGAACTTCTCGGACGGCAGGGCGGACTGTCTTGTCCAGACGGTGAAGAAGAAAAGGAAGAAAACGAAATGAACAACGAATCTGTCAGCGCTGTCTTTTGGCTTGCGGGGGAGCGCGCGGTGCGTCTTTTAGACCAGCGGGCGCTTCCGGCGGATGAACGCTATATCCTCTGCCATGAGGTGGAGGAGCTGGCTCAGGCCATAGAGAATATGACGGTGCGCGGGGCTCCGGCTATCGGCATCGCGGCGGCCTACGGCGTGGCGCTGGCCGCTGTTAAGGGTGGCCGAGGGGCTGTCCCCGCGGCGATGGAACGCCTGGCCCGGACCCGTCCGACGGCGGTGAACCTCTTCACCGCGCTGGAGCGGATGAAGCGGTGCTTTGAAGCGGAGCCCCGGCAGGAAGGAGAGGCCCTGTTCAAGGCTCTTCTGGCCGAGGCCACCGTCATTCACGAAGAGGACATCGCCGGGAACCGCAGGATGGGGGCCTTTGGGGCGAGACTGCTGCCGGAGGAGGCCGTTGTCATGACGCACTGCAACGCCGGGGCCATTGCCACGGGGGGACATGGGACAGCCCTGGGCGTCCTGCGCTCGGCCCGCGAGATCGGCAAGAAGATCGTCAAGGTCTATGCGGACGAGACGCGCCCCCTGCTTCAGGGGGCAAGGCTGACAGCATGGGAATTGTCCCGGGACGGTTTTGACGTGACGGTCATCGCCGAGGGCATGGCGGGGGCTCTGATGAGCCGGACGCGTATTGACGCCGTCATCGTCGGGGCGGACCGCATTGCCAAGAACGGCGACACGGCCAATAAAATCGGGACCTACGGCCTGTCTGTGCTGGCGAAGGCGCACGGCGTGCCCTTCTACGTTGCCGCGCCGTGGAGCACCTTTGACCTGAACGCGGCCACCGGAAGGGATATCCCCATCGAGGAGCGCGCAGAGGAGGAGATGCGACTTCTGCCAAACGGGGTGCGTCTGCCGGAGCCCATCCACGTGTGGAACCCGGCCTTTGACGTGACCCCCGCCGGGAACATAGCGGCCATCATCACGGAGCGCGGGGTTTTCCGAGCGCCGTATGTTTTTGAATAAATTATCAGCCTTTCATTTTTGGAGGAATGGTCATGGACAATTACAAAGTTGCGGATATGAGCCTGGCGGAGCACGGCCAGAAGAAGATCGACTGGGCGTGGCAGTATATGCCCTCGCTCCAGTTCTGTTACAAGAAGTACCGGGACGCCCAGCCCTTCAAGGGCGCGACGATCGCGGCGTGCCTGCACCTGGAGGCAAAGACGGCCAACCTGCTCATCACGCTGACGAAACTCGGCGCGACGGTGGCGGCCTGCGGCAGCAACCCCCTCTCCACCCAGGACGACATCTGCGCCGCGCTGGCCCAGAAGGGCGTTCACGTTTACAGCCACCGGGGAATGAGCACGGACGAGTATTTCAACTACGTCCACACGGTGCTGGGCTACAAGCCCAACGTCATCATCGACGACGGTGCGGACCTCATCGCCACGGTCCATAAGGAGATGCCGGAGCTGATCCCCGGCATCCTGGGCGGCTCGGAGGAGACCACTTCCGGCGTCAAGCGCTTAAGAGCCATGGCGAACGACGGCGTGCTGAAGTTCCCCATGATCGCGGTGAATGACGCGCTGAGCAAGTACCTGTTTG
>JAEEGY010000062.1 GCA_016280565.1 Fretibacterium sp. | reverse complement strand
GGAGAGATAGGGCTCTCCATTGATGAGAGCGTGCGGGGAGCGGACGTGTTTGTGATCCAGCCGACGTGCGCACCGGCGAACGAGAACCTGTTCCAGCTCCTCATCATGGCTGACGCGTTCAAGAGGGCTTCGGCCCATCACGTCAGCGCCGTTATCCCCTACTTTGGCTACGCGCGCCAGGACCGCAAGGCCCGGCCCCGGGAGCCTATCACGGCCAAGCTGGTGGCCAACCTTCTGACCCAGAGCGGGGTGGACCGCGTCATCACGGCGGACCTCCATGCGGGCCAGATCCAGGGCTTCTTCGATATCCCCGTCGACCATCTCACCGGCATGAACCTCCTGGCTTCCTATTTTAAGGAGAGCCTTGCGGAGGAGCTGAAGCGGGGCGAGGTCGTAGTAGTGTCGCCGGACGTGGGGGGTGTGGCTCGGGCGAGGAAGTTCGCCGTCATGCTCAAGACTGATATCGCTATCGTGGACAAGCGGCGTTCCCACGAAGTGGCCAACGTCTCCGAGGTGATGGACATCATCGGCGACGTGGAGGGGCGGACGGCCATTCTGGTGGACGACATCATCGATACGGCCGGCACGATCTGCAACGCCGCCCACGGGCTGATGGAGCGGGGCTGCAAGACGATTTACGCCTGCGCCACCCACTCTGTTCTCTCCGGCCCCGCGATGGAACGCATTGGGAACTCATCAATCAAGAAGGTCATCTTCTCGGACACGATCCCCCTTGCGGAGTCCAAGCACGCGGCAAAGATTGAGCAGCTCTCCATTGCGCCGCTCTTCGCCGAAGCCATCAAGAGGGTCCACGTCGAGCGGTCGGTGAGCACGCTGTTTGAATAAACTTCATTAACTCCTCTCAAGGAAGTTAATGAAATAATATGTTAAAATTTTGGGGCTCAGGGGGGCATCTCCCCCCTGAGCTTAAAATTAGGGGTTTCAGGGGGTCATCCTCCCCCTGAGCTCAAATCTGAGAAGGAGTTGTTTTAGGAAATGTCTGAGCGAGTAACGTTAGTGATGGAGCCCAGAGAGAAGACCGGCAAAGGCGAGAACGGCCGCCTGCGGAGGGCTGGGTATGTTCCCTGCATCCTCTATGGACCGGAGCTGGAGAAGAACGTCCAGGGCAAGCTGAAGATGAAGGATGTGGAGCGCATCCTGGCGGGGCGCTGGGAGTCTCAGCGTTTCACCGTGACGTTGCCGGACGGCGAGCAGGAGATGTGCCTCATCCGTGAGGCGCAGGTCAACCCCCTGACGGACCAGCCTCTGCATATCGACTTCCTGCGCCTGGTGAAGGGCCGCAAGATCAACGTCAATATCCCCGTCGAGGCCGTGGGCCGCGAGTCCTCGCCCGGCGTGAAGGACGGCGGCGTCCTCGAGGTTGTCCACGAGCTGGAGGTCCAGACGCTCCCGATGAACATCCCCGATGTTATCGAGGTCGACGTCTCTGGTCTTGGCGTGGGCGATGCCATCCATGTGAGCGACCTGAAGCTGCCGGAGGGCGTGGAGCTGCTGGCCGATCCCGAGGAGATCGTGGCCGTCGTCGCGACGTCCCGCGGCGTCGAGGAGGCCGCGGGGGCGGAGGAGCAGCCCGCGGCGGCCGACGTAGAGGTCGTAGCCAAGGGCAAGGCGGCCAAGGAGGAAGAGGGCGCTGAGTAACCGGCTGATTGTTGGCCTGGGGAACCCGGGTGAGGAATATGCCCTCACCCGGCATAACATGGGCTGGCTGTCCGTCGATCATCTGGTGCAGCAGCGGGGACTGGGGCGCCCGCAGACGAAGTTCCGCGGGGAGTTCTGGCGCGAAGGGAATGTGGCTTTTCTCAAGCCACTGACCTTCATGAACCTGAGCGGGGCGTCGGTGCGCGAGGTCTTTGACTTCTACAAGCTGGAGCCGGAGGATGTGCTGATCATCTACGATGATCTGGCGCTCCCCTACGGGAAACTTCGGCTTCGGGCCCAGGGCAGCGCCGGCGGGCACAACGGCCTGGCCTCCGTGCTGGGGGCGCTGGGGACGCTCTCGGTCCCGCGCCTGCGGATCGGTCTGGGGGGCGTGCCCGTTGAGCGGGGCGGCATGATCGGCCGCGTGCTGGGGCATCTCAACTCGGAGGAGCGGGAACAGCTGCCCGATATCCTGGACCGTGTGGAGGCTGCCGTGAATGCCTGGCTGACGATGGATATCCAGAAGGCGATGTCCCGCGTCAATGAGCCCCCAAGAGAACAGACTAAAGAATAGGTGAAAACAAAGAGGCCGCTTCCGCGGTCTCTTATTATAATAAAGAAGAAATCTTTAGTCGGGGGGAGCACATTGCAGGAATATTTTTCGGGAGACACGAACTGGCTCCTGATTCTCACCCTGGTCCTGGGCAGCGCGGCGCTGGCCTTCCTGGGGGATATCCTTGGCTTCAGGTATGGCAAGCAGAGGATAAGCCTCTTCGGGCTGAGGCCCAAGTACACCAGCCGTCTCATCACCGCCATCATGGGTGGGGTCATCGCCGTCATCGTCCTGGCGGTGCTCTCGGTGCTCTCTCAGGATGTGCGTACGGCCCTCTTCAGCATGAACTATATGCAGCAGCAGCTTTTTGACCTTCGTTTTCAGGTCAGCGAGAGCCAGGCCGTGGCGGCTCAGGCCCTGGAGGATCTGTCCGAACAGCACGAGACGCTCCAGGCCACGATTGCCAGCCTGGACGTGGCCCGGGTGGACCTGGAGACCCTGCGGAACGAGCGTTTTCTTTTGGAGCAGGAGAAGGCGGAGCTGGAGGCGTCAGTCCAGGGCATGAGGGAGGAGTCCGACCAGCTGAAGCGCGCGCTCCGCACCATGAAGAGCGAGGCGATCGCCGTGAGTGCCAACACACTTTTGGCGCAGCGGGCCTTTGAGCCTGGCAGCACGAGGGAGGCGGTCACCGCAGGCCTGGAGGATCTGAAGCAGGCGGTGCGTCTCAACGTCCTCCGGCGGGTGTCGGACCAGGCCCTGTCGCGCCTTCGGGATATTCCCATTGAGTCCGACAAGGAGGCAGAAGCCGCGCTGGTCGAGTCTATCCTTGGGGCGGAGGACCGCTGTTACGTCCGCGCCCTTTCCCGGGAGAACGTGGCCTTTGGCGAGACCATCCCCCTCAGGCTGGAGATGGGGACAAGCTTTTTGGTCTATCCCGACGGAGAGCCAGTCTACCGCAGGGTGTAAGACCCTCAGGAGCCTGGGATCCAGCCTGATGAGGTCCTGTACATCTTTCTGCGGGGGCTTTAGTTAAAGTCTATCCGCGACGGCATCCTGCCGGACCCGGCGACCAACAACGTGGGCACGCTGGACGGGGAAGCATTCTTCAGCGCTGTGGAGGAACTTCAGGACATCCACACGCCGGTCATCATCAACGCGCTGGCCTCTGGCGACATCTACACGGAAGGGCCAGTCGTCATCCAGCTCGCCTTTGAAGAATGACATGGCTGAAAAAATGACGGAAGTCACGATCTACACAGATGGGGGCGCGGCCCCCAACCCCGGTCTCGGGGGCTGGGCGGCTGTGCTGTTGTCCCCCGCCCACGGGGCGCGGCGCGAGATTTTTGGTGCGGAGGCGGAGACCACGAACAACCGCATGGAGCTCACGGCGGCTATCCGGGCTCTCCAGGCGCTCAAGCGTCCCTGCCAGGTGGACCTTCATACGGACTCAACGTATCTTCGCAACGCCTTTGAACAGGGCTGGCTCGTTAAATGGCAGAAGAACGGCTGGCGCACGGCGGCGAAAGCGACCGTGCTGAACCGTGACCTGTGGGAGATGCTGTGGGAGCTGACACAGACCCACCGCGTGCGCTGGCACTGGGTGAAGGGGCACGCGGACGATGAACTCAACAACCGCTGCGACGCCCTGGTCCGCCGAGCACGGGAGGAGTTTGAGGCCGGGCACAGAGGAGATTGATGTCCCGTCTTCTCTCCGCATTCCTCCACGTTCTCTGGCCCGTGAGCTGCCCCGTCTGCGGACGGCTGGGGGAGGTGCTCTGCGCGGAGTGCGCGGCCTCCCTGTTTGCTCCGCCCCTGCCGCGGTGCCTGCGCTGCGGAGGGTTGTTCCCCTGCCCCCGCCATCCCAACGCCCCTCGAATACGCTCTGCCTCTCCTTATAATGAAAAGATAAAATCTGTCATCCTTCCCCTGAAGTACGGCGGGCTTCGCGCCGTTGGGCAGCCTCTGGGCGCGGCGATGGCAACTCTGTGGGAGCGTCCGGACGCGGACCTCCTTCTGCCCGTGCCCCTGCACCGCAGGAGCCGGAGGGGATACAACCAGGCATTTGAGATCGCGCAGGGGCTTAGCCAGGCATGGGGAATTGAAGCGGTGGACGCCGTCCGGTGGTCGCGAAGGCTTCCCCACCGTGCGGGGCTGAACCGGGAGGAGCGTCAGGCCCTCCGTCCTGACGCTTTCATCGTGCCGAAAAAGCTCAGGGGGCTGCGCGTCGTGTTGGTGGACGACGTCTGCACGACGGGCGCGACCCTCACCCGCCTGGCCGCAGCGTGCGAGTCCGCCGGAGTGTCCGTCGTGGGAGCCTACACAACTGCCAACTCAGTGGAGAAATAGATTAAAGACCGGACCACGGGGCTCCGATACTCTACCTGAAGAGAAAGAGTGTCCCGCAAAGGGGCACGAAATTTTGGGAAAAACGAAAGGAGCGTGTTCCCAATGATCGGAAGGATATCCGGGCAGTACAGCATGGACGCGCTGAGAGGGAAGAAGTCGAAGAGGGGCTTTTACTCGGATGAGGCTTCTGCCGGCTCGGACGAGGCCAACTTCAGCTCGTTTGGTGTGAAGCTGGCCCGTTACAGCGCCGAGCTCAAGAATACCCCCGACGTGCGCGAGGATGTGGTCGCCAATTACAAAGCCCAGATCGAGGCCGGCACCTATGTGCCCTCTCTGGACAAGGTGGCTCATACCCTGATCATCGCGGGGATGCTGGATATGGAGTAGCCGCGGGGCGGTTGCTCATAGGGGGCGCAAGCGTGCGCAGTGAAGTCCAGGAACTCATCGACGCCGTGGAGGAGGAAGCGGACGACATCGACGACCTTGTTGATATCGTGCGGGACCAGCGGGACGCCATGAAGGCCCGCGACCCGGAGGGCGTGGACGACCTCATGAAGGAGATGCGTGATGTGTTCTTCGACGTGCAGACCCAGGAGGGGCTGCGCGATGACATGGCAAAGAAGATGGCCGCGCGGTGGGGATGTGATCCGCGTGTGAGTTCCCTGGCTGCCCTCATGGAGGAGGATGAACGTGCCCTGTTCAACGGGGCCGCAGACCGGCTGACACAGTCCGTCTTCGTTTTGAAGTCGGAAATTTTGATTTTGAACGGCCTGGTCGACCAGAATGAAAAATACACTTCCATGCTGCTTTCAGAGTGGCGCCGCCTGATGGGGGACGCCCCGCGCAGCGGACTTTCCGCCGATGCAGGCGCGATGGACTTCAGGGGGTAGAGGTAAATGAGCACTTTCGCAGGAATCGAGATGGGCAAGCGGGCCCTCAATGCTTTCCGGCTGGGAATGCAGACCGTTGGGCACAATATCTCCAACATGGAGACGGAGGGATACTCCCGCCAGCGGGTGAACTACTCCACCGTGCAGCCGATGGACCTGCCGGGCGTTGGCCAGGTGGGCCAGGGCGTCCAGGTGGACGAGATCGTCCGCATCCGCGACGAGTTCCTTGATTTCCAGTACCGCTCAAACCAGGCGACCCTCGGCTATTGGGACAAGATCAACGAGCTTTACGAAACCATCCAAAATTACATTGCCGAGCCGGCGGGCGAGGGCGTCCGCGCGGCCATGAATACATTTTTCGACGCCATGCAGAGCGTCCAGTTGACCCCGGAGGACGCCGCCGCGCGGCGCAACCTGGTGGAGTCCGCCCAGTCGCTGGGCAACGTGCTGGGCACCCTTGTCAATGGCTTTGAGACCTACAACCGAGCGGTGAACCAGGAGGTCAAGGCTTCCGTGGACGAGGCCAACGAGATCCTTCACAAGATCGCCGCCCTGAACAAGCAGATATATCATGCGGAAGCGCTGGACCAGAACGCCAACGACCTGTTGGACAAGCGCGACCTGCTTTTGGATAAACTTTCCTCCATGATCGACATCACCTACAACGAGCCCCAGGGGACGAACCCCACGGGCGAGTTCTTCCTGACGCTCAACGGCCGCGCCCTCATCCAGGGCGACAAGGTCCGCGAGCTGAAAGCCCACGCCTTCCAGTGGGACGGTCAGGTCTATTATGACGTGCAGGTGGCGGAGAACGAGTTTGACATCGTGAGCAACTGCCAGGTGGCCGACGTGCTGACCACAGGGCCAGACGGCGTCCACCAGCTCAACGTGGACCGCATCGCCAACGGCGAGGAGTGGACGGTCGGCGGCGGCGATGCCTTGTGCCTTGAGGCACGGTCCGTCACCACGTCGGCGTTTAAGAACGGCGTTGTCCTTGATGGTGAGGATGAAAAACTTGATAAGAAAATCACTAGCACGCTTACACTCCGGACACTGAAGGATACGGGAGAATTTGACGCTAACGGCAATAAGAAAAGGGAGCCCGTTTCGTTTAAGGTCGAGGTGAAGTGGGACTCTGACCATTGGGCATTGTCCGCGACAAAGGATGGAGCGACGGCGACATTTTATGATACAACACCCGATGACGACGGGGTTTTGACAGTTGAGGAATTAGGAACGTTCCTGAAAAACGCTATTGCAGCAGATACGGATTTGACAGCCTCCGGCCTGAAGGTTGAAATCTCGACTACGTTCGCCAACTTCGACGTCACGGGCGCAAAGATGACGGATGAAGCCAAGATTCTGAGCGGCCCTTCATTTGAAAACGGCATCGTCCTTGATGGGACAGATACAACCGAAAAGACGTTGACCTTTGAAAAAGGAACCGCGACAGTCAATGTCAAGCTCACCTCAGACG
>JAEEGY010000061.1 GCA_016280565.1 Fretibacterium sp. | reverse complement strand
TTGAACTGTTCGGAATTTCCGAACAGTTGCTCCTTCCTCAAGCTCCCCCTCGGCATAGATGTTTCTGATATGTTCACTAATGTTCGCCTTGCTGCTTTTGAACAGGGCCACGGACTGCGTCTGTGTCAGCCAGACAGTCTCGTCAACAAAACAGACATCGAGCTTCGTACTGCCGTCTCACGACGGAGGCCAGCGTGGATTTTGCCCGATACTGTGAGGAGCAGGGCGCAGACGGCGTGATCTTCACGATCCCTCCCTATGTGCTCATCAGCCAGCACGCTGCCTACGTTCACTTCGACACCTGTATGAGTTCGGTGAACATTCCCTGCGGCATCTACAATAATCCCGGCCGCCTTGGGGTCCAGGTCATGCCCGAGACCATCAAGGCGCTCTCAGACGCGCACAGCAACTTTGTCGTGGACAAAGAGGCTGTCCCCAGCACTGAACAGCTCGTGCAGGTCCAACGTCTTTGCCGCGGCAAGGTCAAGATCATGTGCTGCGATTCCCCTTATTACGCCATCGTCATCCCCACGTTGGGCGTCGGGGGATCCGGGACGGCAAATATCGGCGGCAACATCATCCCGGAGGAAGCCGCCCTCTATTCCCGGCCCTGGACCAGCATACAGATCGTTGAGGAATGCCGGGAGAGCTATTTCAAGTGGTTCCCGCTCCTTCAGGCTCTTTACACCCTAAGCAACCCCGTTGTTATCAAAGCGGCCCTGCGTATTTTGGGGCTGCCCGGCGGGCATCTGAGGAAACCCTACGAGGAGTACAGCGGAGAAAATCTCAGAGAGTTGGAATCCCTGATGGAAAAGATGGGCGTCATTGAAAAGTATGGCGTTAAGTAAGTGGACATATTTGTCCAAAGAGAAAAATTTAGGAGGTTATGTTATGAAAAAGTTACTTGTCCTGTTCCTATCCGTTTTTCTGGCGGCGGGCGCCGCGCTGGCGGGCGATATTCCCGTTCCGAGCAGTCCCCTTCGTTATTCACTGGCATCTGGTTCCAGTGGCGGGAACTTCTACGTCGTTGGCGGCGGTATCGCTACGCTGTTGAACAATAAGCTGCCCAAATATTTCACCATCACCTCCGAGGAGACGGGCGGCTCCACGGCGAACCTGACTCTCATCCAGAACGGCGACGCTGAGATCGGAGTGGCGATGACTTCTTCCATTTCCGAGGCTTTGGAGGGCAAGGCGAGCTGGACAGGCGGCCCGATGAACAAGATCCGCGGCATGATCGCCCTCTATCCCTCCTACCTGACGGTTTACTCCCTGAGTTCCACCGGCATCGCACGGCTGTCTGACCTGGACGGTAAGATCGTAGGGCTGGGGTCCAAAGGCATGGCTATGGAGAGCATCTTCCGCAAGGCTCTGCCGGCCATGGGCATCAATCCCTCCTCCATCTTCAACGACGGGCACGCCAATACTGCGGAGGCCGTCGGGTCCGGCCAGGTTCAGGCCGCGTTGCTGTTCTCTCTGCCGCCATTCTCCGCCATCGCCTCCCTGGAAGCCAGCAACAAGCTGACCTTCGCCTCCCTTACCGAGGAGCAGCAGGATTACCTGTGCAGCAACTACCCTTTCTATAAAAAGGACGTTATGCCGGCCGGTTCTTACAATGGCGTGACGGAGGATATCCCGACCATCTCCGAGTGGAACATGCTCGTGACCAGCACCGCTGTCGACGCGGATTATGTCTACCTCATGACAAAGACTCTGTTGGAGAATAACCCTGCCCTCCTGGAGACATACAGGGGTCTGTCCTACGCGACGGCCAAAAATACCCTGAACTTCAACTGCCCGCTGCACGCCGGCGTCGTCCGTTACCTGAAGGAGATCGGCGTCGAGGTCCCCGAGGCTCTGATTCCAGAGGAGTATAACGGGAAATAGAGCAATGAACAGGGCGATGGGCGGACAAACGGGATATGAGAGAGGCATGACTGCCGCCGCAGCCGGCCTCTCTCTGTTTGCGGCCGTCCTGCACGTCGGGAGGTTTACCGTCCTCACGATGCCCGGCATCCTCTTCTATGCCTGGCACCTGATGCTGGGGCTTGTGCTGATCTTTATCTATTATCCGCTTGGGCGCGGCAGGGAACTCTCCGGACTGATCCAGGCATTCTGCCGCGCCGCGGACCTGCTTTTGATTATCCTGACTCTGACCGTGAGCTTCTACGTCATCCTGAACTATGAGGCCTACGTCGCCGACATGCAGAACAACAGGCTGACGGATGAGATTTATATCTTCGGGATCATCATCACCCTCGTTGTGTTGGAGGCCGGACGGCGGACGCTGGGCAACGTCCTTCCGCTCATCGCAGTTGTCGCGATACTCTACGCCGCCTTTGGGGATAAGATCCCCGGTTTGTTTGGCCACCGCGGATACAGCCTCCGCCGGATCACCCTGGCTATTTTCAGTGATCGCGGCATCTACGGCACGCCCATCGCAACCTCGGCCAACAACGTCTTCCTGTTTTTGCTGTTTGCGGCCTACCTCAACGTGGCTCACGCCGACGTCATTTTTCAGGACATTGCCATCGCTTTAGCTGGCCGCAAACGCGGCGGTCCCGCCAAGATGGCTGTTATCGCCAGCGCGTTCTTCGGCACGATTTCCGGGAGCTGTGTTGCGAATGTCGTCAGTACAGGCGTATTCACTATACCGCTGATGAAGCGCAACGGGTACCGGCCTCGCTTTGCCGGTGCGGTGGAGGCCGTGGCGTCGACGGGCGGACAGATCATGCCTCCTATCATGGGTGCGGCCGCCTTTGTCATGTCCGATATCACGGGGACGCCCTACGCGTCCGTCTGCGTTGCCGCGCTTCTTCCCGCCGTTCTGTACTACGTTTATCTGTTCAAAATGGTGGACCTCGAGTCCGTGAAGCACAATCTAAAGGGGCTGTCCGAGGACCAGGTCCCCAGCCTGAAAGGGACCGCGGCCCGGGGGCTTAAACTTTTCATCCCCGTCGCCGTGCTCCTCGTGCTGATGATTGGCTTGGGCAGAACGCCAATGGTCTCGGCCATCTGGGCCATTGCGGCTATCTTTATCATGGGATTTCTGGACCAGCGCGACCGAATGAAGACAAAAGGAATCCTCCACGGCGCTGTGGCGGCCTGCAAATCCATGACGACCGTTGTCGGAGCCTGCTCCACGGCGGGCATTGTCGTCGCTGTCTTTTCGCAGACAGGGCTTGGCCTGAAATTCTCCAACTTCATCGTCCAGCTCGGCGGCAATATGCTCATTCCCAGCCTCGTCCTGGCCATGATCGTGTGCGCGGTCCTTGGAATGGGCCTGCCCACGACCGCGGCCTACATCGTGTGCGCCACGGCTATTGCTCCGGCCCTGACATCCTTGGGTGTCCCCACGGTGGCCGCCCATCTCTTCCTGCTCTACTTTGCGTCCCTGAGCGCCATCACGCCGCCCGTCGCTGTCGCCAGCTACGCGGCCGCCGGCATCGCCGGGGAAAATCCTATGCGCGTCGGCTGGACGGGGGTGAAGCTGGGCATAGCGGGTTTTATCCTGC
>JAEEGY010000060.1 GCA_016280565.1 Fretibacterium sp. | reverse complement strand
AGGTGGCGGACTCCGCGTCCGAGACGTGGACCAACGTGCTCCAGGCCTTGCTGCTGCCCGGGGCCACCTTCAATGTCGTCCCCTTGTCCTCCGGATTCAGGCCGCCCTTCACATCGATTTTGATCGTGATCTCGCGTTCCTCATCCGAGGCGTTGAAGACCGAGAACGGCGCAAGGAAGGTGTCGCCCGGCGCGGCAAAGCGCGGCAGGTTCGCCTCCGTGACCACGCTGCGCGCGATCTGCACCGGCTGCTCCACCATCCCGAAGCGGCTGCCGTCCGCGATGACCGCGAAGAGCCGTCCGCGTCCGCTGAACTCCGGCAGAGCCAGCTCCGCCTTCACAACGCCTTTTTCATCCGCCGCAAGGGTTCCCTGGAAGAGGGAGAGAATCTTGAAGCGCTGAACGTTCGAGTTTCCGGCCAAAGCGGCCATCGCCTCGCCGCCCGCGGGATGCAGGGACTCCGTGGCGCGGGACTCGACGGGGATAAGCAGGTCGTAGAGGTCATAGCCTTTGGACCCCAGCTCACGAAGGCCCCAGAAGTGGTTCAGCAGGTCAGGAACCTTGTAGTGAGTCAGACCCAGCACCGCATCGTCCACCAGGGCCAGGGCCACGTCCGCCTTCTTAGCCGGCTTGCCCTCCGCGTCCTTCAGCGTCAGAGCCACCGGCAGGGTCGTGGCGGGCTCGGCTTTCTCCGCCGCGTCCAGGGCCACATCCAGCTTATAAGTGGAGAGGTCCGTCTTGATCCGTGCCAAACCGGCCGCACGGTGTCCACCCCAGGCCGCCGCATCGTCCTCACGGACGGGACGGATGAGCCAGGCGGTCAGCCAGGCGTTGGGTGTCATAGCCTCCGTGACGGGGACATCAACCGTGACTTCGCCCTCCTCCGCCTTAAGGATCTGGCGGGAGATCGGCTGGGATCCCTCAACGCTGACGAGCAGCAACCCCTCAAACGGGACGCGCAGCGTCACCTTCGCCGTCTCGCCCGGCTTGTAGAACTCCTTGTCCGTTGCAACTTCAATGCGGTCAAGGAGCTGGGAACCGGTGCGCCCGGCGTACTGCGGGTCATCCGCAAAGAAGCGGCATACCGCCCGCGCGCTGTCCTGCTCATCGGACACGCGCACCATATAGGTGCCCCATTCCTCGGGCCGGAAGGTGACGGAGCCCAGGCCGTTCTTCAGGGTCACGGTCTTCTCCGCAACCTTCGACAGTTCCTCGGAGCTCTGCCACCGGCGGTAGCCGTCGACCTCCACCATGTTATAGTTCCACGTGACACGGTAGAGCGTCGCCGTGAGCTCGCCGGGATCAGCGGGGGACTCGTCCGGGGCGACAGCGGCGATCTTGAACTTAAGATCGTTCCTCACGGCCATGCTGTCGCTGGCGGAGGCGATGCCCAACAGCCAGGGGGAGGGGAAGTAGGGGCGCGTGACGGTGCTGGAGACCCAGCGTCCACCGTCCTCCATGACCTCGGCCTTCAACGTAACATCAATTGTCGAGGGGGCCTGCCAGTCCGCGGTCAGGTTAAGGGTGAATGACCCGGTGCCCTTGTCGCTCAGATTATAGGTGGAGCCAAATTCCCCCTCGGTGCGGGAGAACGTGCGCGAC
Organism: Fretibacterium sp.; assembly: GCA_016280565.1. Lineage (GTDB taxonomy): Bacteria > Synergistota > Synergistia > Synergistales > Aminobacteriaceae > JAFUYV01. Next base: position 6,523 of record JAEEGY010000060.1, on the reverse strand, counting down.
GGGTCCCCAAAGGTGTAGCCCTTCCAGCGATCCTGGGTGGGACGGAAATCGGAGGCCTGCGCCCACCAGGAGACCTTGTAGGGGAGCCCGGCTCCGTCCATGCCAAACAGCCAGCGGGCAGACAGGTCGCCCCGGAACGCGTCGCCCTGGGTGAGAGTCTTTGCTTCGGAGTCCAGCTTCACCTCGATACGCGGAGGCGCGAAGTCCTCGACGTGGAAGCCCATGGACGCCAGCGGGGAGTCCTCCTTACCGGGCAGGGCCAGGGCCACCGTCCAGCGGCCGGTCAGGGCGTTGGAGGGCAGGGAAAGGTCAAGGAGCGCGCTGCCCGCGTCGTTCAACAGGACTGTCTCCTGGCGCGTCTTGCGACCCAGGGGATCCCGGACGACGAACAGCACCGGGAAGGGCGCGGGAGCCGTCACGTCAGCATTGCGGACGACCGCCTTAAACGAGGCCTCCTCGCCCGTGCGGTAGATGTCGCGGGGCGAGAAGATGAGCGCATCGTAGGGGCGCGTATCCTCGCGGAACCACGGACGCCCGGCCGTGTCGAACATCTCCTGGGAGAGAAGGTCGCGGGTGAGTTGGAGGTAAGTCAGGTCCTTGCCCTTGGAGATGATGGCAAGACGCGGGGTCTGGCCTTCGGTCCCCCAGGGCTCCTTCCTCTGATTAAGGAAGATACCGTCCTTGTCGGTCTTTCCCTCCGCGATGAGCTGGTTGGCCCCGGAGTAGATGCGGACCTCCGCGCCCTCGACGGGCTCCGTGCCGGTGAGCGTGTTGACCCAAAGCAGAAGACCATCCTCCCAGATGCGGGCCACAGCCCCCAGGTCACTGAGGTTAAGGATCTGGTCCTCCTCCGCCCAATAGCCCTTCTCCAGGTCACGGACGGAGAGAAGGAAGAGTCCGCGCTCGCCGTCTGCCATATCCGCCACAGAAAGGCTGCGGCGCACGCGCTCGTTCAGCGGCAGGGACAAGTCAAAGTCCCGCGTGTAAACGCGGCGCGCCAGGTCCTTCTGGAAGTTGTGATACTCTCCGCGAATGACGTAGGGGATGTTGTTCTCGTAGAGACGCCACAGGCTCACCTGGAGCTTCTTGACGTTGACCAGCTCAAGAGGGATGAGCCCCTTGCCCAGGGCCGTGAGGTAGGCGCCGGATGAGGGGAGGGTAACCTCGGACTCCAGGTCGGGCATGATGAGCGCCTGCTTGAAGTCATCCTTCAGGACAAGCCCACCCTGCTTGCTTGGCAACCCCTTGCGCAGGGTGACGACGAAGCGATCGCGAGGCTTGAAGTCCCCGCGGATACGGAACATCTCATCGCTGTAGGTGGATTCCACTGAGAAGTTCTCGGCCGGCTCGATGGTGATGAAATCCCTCGCCGTCTCAGGGTCCACCGCGAAGTTGAAGGAGGTGCGGATCGCCCCCTCCTCGCCGTATAGGCCCGTCACCATCAGAGTGGGATCCAGCGCGACGACGGCGTTGTAGTCCTCCTTGAGGGCCAGGTCGCCCTCGCTCCCCGTGAGGCCTGCCGCGATACGGACGGTGAATTTCTGCCGCGAGGCCCGCTGCTCAACGGGGACGGAGACGCGGACGGAGCGGCTGGGAAGAGCGCCGTTGAAGCTGTAGTCCAGCGCCTTTCCCTGCTCATTCAGCACACGCAGGAAGCCTTTGAGACGGTTGGGGTCAACCTTCATGTTGAAGGTCAGGGTGAACAGGGCGCGGCCGTTGCGGTCCATTATGGCCTTGATGTCTGTGGGTTCCGGAGAATCGGTCTGGAAGCGGAACGTCCCCTGTCCCACCGGGTTGCCCCGGCGGTCCTTAAGCCCCTCGTTCAGCGTCGCGGTGTAGGCCGTCGCCATCCTCAGCGGGGCGAGGAGCCGGGCTGTGAACGTGCGGTCGTTTGTCCACTTACCTTCGGCCTGGATGGACGGCGTGACGGTGAAGGGGAAGTCCTCCACGTCTACCGGCTTTCCCGTGGCTTTCTTGTCCACCATCGGGTTGCGGAACACGACGCGGAAGGATACGTTATCCGCCACACTCCCGGTCGGGGCAAAGCTCTGAATCCCCGAAGGAGCTTTCCCGCCTCCAACGTCCTTCACCGAGGGCTGCTTGGGAGCGCCGAACCCCGGGGCGGCAAGGCCCACGCAGATCGCCACAAGAGCTAAAAGCAAAACGGTTCTTCTCATTACGCGCATGAACGAACCTCCTTAAAAGGTGAGATTACATATATTATACTATGAGGCGTCAGGTTGCGGTATAAGGTATAATGAACGGGCGAAAGGCGGTGCGGCAGTATGGACGAAAGACAGGGGCAAAGACCGAAGCAGGAAAAGGGCATCCGGCAGTTCATTATCGTGACGGGCATGAGCGGCGCGGGCAAGACGATGACGCTGAAGGTCCTGGAGGACTTCGGCTTCATCACGGTCGACGGTCTTCCACCGGAGCTCCTTCCTCAGCTCTTCCACCTGCTGGCCGACAAACCCTCGGCCACCGAGAGGGGCGTCGTCGTGACGCTCGACGTGCGCAACGTCGACAGTAACCCTCTTCACGCGGAGGCGGGGGACTTTATCCGGGCTATTGACACCGTGCGCGCTTCCTCAACAGGTCGGGTGCGGGTTCTGTTTCTCACTGCCTCTGATGAAGAACTTCTCCGGCGCTACGAGAGGACCCGCCGCGTTCACCCCTTAGCCAAGGGGCTCTCGACCCGCGAGGGCATCCTGAGGGAGCGTGAGGTGCTGGCTCCGGTACTGGAACGGGCCGACGTCGTTATCGATACCTCCATGATGGACCTTCACCAGCACAGGGAGCGTCTGGTGAAGGAGTTTTTCGAGGACTCAGAGGGGAGCGTCTCGCTGATCATCAGCTCCTTTGGATTCAAATACGGTGTGCCGCAGGACAGCAGCTTTGTCCTGGACGTGCGGGGCCTTCCCAATCCCTATTATGTGGACGATCTCAGAAACCTTACGGGTACAGACCAGGCCGTGCAGGATTACCTGCGTACCTTCCCGGAGACAGGGGAGTTTATGGAACGCTGCCGGAATTTCCTGGACTTCGCCATCCCTCAGTACCTCATGGCGGTGAAGACTCAGCTCCATATCGCCGTCGGCTGCACGGGGGGACGTCACCGTTCCGTCGCGGTGGCGGAGTGGCTTTATGAGATCTGTGCGGCGAAATACGGGCGGGCCGTCCGTATTCTCCACCGTGATAAGTGGCAGGGACCCGTTTCCGTCCCCCGGCTATGATGCTCGACGCGGCAGGCTCCCCCCTGTGGGGTTGGGCCCTGGGCTTTGCCCTGGGTGTGTTCGTCACCCTCTTCGTGATCGTAGCCTTCGACATACGCCTCTTCCGCGGGAGCAGGGACCCCATTCGTGGGGCCATTGCCCGCCGTCTGGCGATGGGGCCGTCGATTGTTGCAGTGGGAGGGGGAACGGGGCTCTCAACACTCCTCAAGGGCATCAAGGCCTTCACGCGCAACATCACAGCCGTCGTTGCCGTGACGGACGAGGGAGGGAGCTCCGGCCGGCTTCGCATGGAGTGGGGCGTGCTGCCGCCCGGGGACGTGCGCAACTGCATCGTGGCCTTGGCGGAGAACGACAACGCGCTCAAGCGTATCCTGGATTTCCGCTTTGACCGGGGCGAGCTGGAGGGGCACAGCCTGGGGAACCTTCTTCTCCTGGCCGTCACAGAGCTCTGCGGGGACTTCAGCGTCGCGGTGGAGCAGATGAACCACCTGCTGGCCATCCGGGGCCGGGTGCTCCCTGTCACGACGGAGGGCATCACCCTGGTGGGGCAGACGCGGGACGGGCAGCAGGTGAGGGGAGAGTTAGGAATCTCCCGGCACGGGCGGGAGCTTCAGGAGATATGGCTGGAGCCTCAGGGCGCCCGTCCTCTGGCGGATGTTGTCAGTGCCGTGGACGAGGCGGACATTATCCTGCTGGGGCCGGGCAGCCTCTTCACCAGCGTAATCCCAAACCTGCTGTTGCCGGAGTTCGCCGAGAAGGTCCGCGACGCGCAGGCCCCGAAGGTCTATATCGCTAACTTAATGACCCAGCCGGAGGAGACGGAGGGCATGAACATCGTCCAGCACCTGGATTGGGTTTCTGCCGCTCTGGGTGCGGTCCCAGACTGCATCATTGTCAACAGCGACCCCATCCCCGATGGCATCGTCGCATCCTACACGGAACGAGGGGCCACCCCGCTCTATCTGGATCGACACCAGCGGGAGATCATCCAGGGAATGGGCTGCCTCTGCATTGAGGCCCCCACGGCGCTGGTGACCACCAACCAGGCGGGGGAGCGGGTCCTGAGGCATGATCCTCAGAAGCTGGCCGCGATCGTCTTCCGCTTCTGCCGCCACCTGGGCGCCTCCGACCCCGTCACGGAGGGAGAGTGAGGTTTATGCTTTCCCGCAGGGATAGCCTGGTTGACGCGATCTGGGACGAATGGGGACTCTGTTCCGCCAGGGGGAAGGACGTCGAGGCCGAGTGTATGGGAATGCTGGCCGGCTTGCTGCCCACCTTTAGGACGAACCGGCTGCGCGTGGTGCGCCGCCTGATGAGGCTTTGGCGGCAGACGCCATGGTATCCGGACTTGGATATCGCGGACATTGTCAGCTTCCCCGACAAAGAGCAGGGAAGAAAAGGAAGCGTCCTTATTTGCCTCCCGGCGGTTTTCCAGGAGGATGTTGGATGCTTTGCGTGGAACCTGGCCCGGGAGATGGCAGAAAAGCCACCGGAACCCCCTGAGGAGGCCCCTTCCGTCCTGTGGTCCTGGTTACGCGGACTGTGGGGGAGTTGTGGGGGACTTTACCTCCCGAAGTCGGGATATTATCTGGTTTTCCGTGTGGGGCTTTCCTCTGTCGCAGGACCGGTGAGGGGGCTCCTTTCACGGACGGGGCTCCGCTGGCGGGGGCGTGTCTTTCACGGGGCGCAGGAGATGTTTCTCCGGGACCAGGAGAGCATCGTGACGTTCCTCTGCAACCTGGGACTTCCCTCCTCGTCGCTGAAGATGGAGGAGCGGGTGATCATGCGCTCCATGCGTGACCATGCCAACCGCGTGAGCAACTGCGATACGGCGAACATCCGGCGGGTGGTTCGCGTCGCGGAGGAGCAGATGAGGTTAGCCTCAAGGGCGAGCCGGGAAGGGCTTCTGCCTACTCTGCCGCCCGCGCTGCGCCAGCTCGCAGAGGCACGACTGGCAAACCCCGAGGCGTCACTCTCAGAACTGGGGAAGAAACTGATTACCCCCATTCAAAAAAGTACTGTACAATATCGCTGGGCTCGTTTGAGCGATTATGTGTCAAAGGGAGCAGGGGAGACCGTATCCCCCTGAGCTGGACAGAGTAAAATCTGAAAAGGAGTGTTGTTGGTTTGAAGCTGAAGACATTTGAGGCTAAGGATGTTCAGGGCAAGAAGGTCCTGATGAGGGTGGACTTCAACGTCCCCTTTAAGAACGGCAAGGTGAAGGACGACGCACGCATCCGCGCCCACACCAGCACGCTGAAGAAGCTCCTGAACGCGGGGGCAAAGGTGGCTCTGGTCTCCCACTTTGGACGTCCCAAGGGCAAAGTGGATCCGGCGTTCTCCCTCTCCCAGATCGTGCCGGACGTGGAGAAGGCCTATGGGCTCAAGGTCCGCTTTGTGGACGACTGCGTGGGTGCTAAGGTGGCCGAGGCTTTGGCTGCTGTGAAGGACCCGGCGAAGGAGATCGTGCTCCTTGAGAACTCCCGCTTCCACCCCGAGGAGCAGAAGAACGACCCGGATTTTGCCAAACAGATGGCCGCGCCCTTCGACGTGTTCGTCATGGACGCCTTCAGCGCCTGCCACCGGGCCGATGTCTCCACCAGCGGCGTTATCCCCCTGTTGACCTCCTTCGCCGGGGACCTGCTGATGCGCGAGGCGGAGATGCTGGGCGCTGTCAGCGAGACCCCAGCAAAGCCCTACGTCCTCATCCTGGGCGGAGCCAAGGTGTCGGACAAGATCGCGGTGGTGGGCAACCTGCTGGACAAGGCCACGACCATCCTCATCGGTGGCGGCATGGCCTACACGTTCCTCAAGGCTAAGGGGCTTGAGATCGGCAAGTCCCTCTGCGAGGAGGACCGTCTGGACTTCGCCCGTGAGACCCTTGCCAAGGCCGAGAAAATGGGCGTGAAGGTGCTTCTGCCCGTGGACAGCGTAGTGGCGGACGGGCTGGACTCCACGGAGACAGCCGTGGCGGAAAGCTCTGCCATGCCCGCGGACAAGATGGGCCTGGACGTTGGCCCCAAGACCGTGGCCCTCTTTGTGGATGCGCTGAAGGGCGCGAAGTCCGTCCTCTGGAACGGGCCCATGGGCGTCTTTGAGAATCCCCTCTTTGCGGAGGGCAGCAAAAAACTCGCTTCTGCCGTCGCGGACTGTACGAAGGCCGGAGCGGTGACGGTCATCGGCGGCGGGGACACGGCGTCGGCCGTGCGGCAGTTTGGTGTGGCGGACAAGGTCTCTCACGTCTCCACGGGCGGCGGGGCCAGTTTGGAGTACTGCGAGGGAAAGAAGCT
>JAEEGY010000059.1 GCA_016280565.1 Fretibacterium sp. | reverse complement strand
AGCCCCCCGTTCGTCTCAGCCTTTACTTAATCCCAGAGCTTGGAAACCTCGTCCGTGCAGAACTTATACTGGTCATCCAGCAGCTTCGCCGTCTGCGCGGGATCCATGTAGAGCGTCGTGACACCGGCCTTTGCTGCGGCCTCAATATACTCCGGGTCCTCCATCGCAGCCTTGAAAGCGGCGGCGTAGAAGTCGATGATCTCCTGAGGTGTGCCCTTGGGTGCAACGATGGCGCGGGCGCTGCCGTACCACTTGCTGTAGTACCCCAGCTCGCCCAGTGTCGGCGCATCCGGGAAGCTGGCCATGCGGCTCTCGGAGAACACGGCCAGCACCTTGACCTCGCTCACCATGGCGGCAATGTCCGCCTCCTTGGCGACGGAGAAGTCCACCTCACCCTGACGCAGCGCCAAGAGCTGGTCTGCCGTCCCGCCATAGGGGATGGCCTTGTAGGTGAAGCCCGCGGACTTGGCCAGGAGCTCCGCGCCAATGTGGTTGGACGCCTTCTTGCCGTTAGTGGAAGCTTTCAGTTTGCCGGGGTTCGCCTTGGCAAAAGCCACGAGGTCCGCCAGCGTGTTGAATGGACTGTCTTTCCCCACCATGACCATCGACGTCTCGTTGACGTGGTTGCAGATGGGCACAAAGTCCTCCATCTTATAGTCACCCAGCTGCTCCACGATGTTGGAGCACAGGGTGGGCAGGTTGACGAAGCCCAAGGTGTAGCCGTCCGGCTTCGACTGGGACAGCGCCGTCCAGCCGATGGAGCCGCTTCCGCCCGGCTGGTTCTGGATAACGAGGGTCTGCCCAATGCTCTTCGTCGCGAACTTAGAGAGCACGCGCGCCGTGTTGTCCGTGCCGGACCCGGCCTTGTACGCAACGATGATGGAGACATTCTTCTCCGGTTTCCACTCCGCCCACGCCGCGCCGACCGTCATAGCCAGCGCCACCGCGATCAGCACCGCCAAAACCTTTTTCATGTCTTCCTCCGTTTCCGCGGCGTCCCCGCCGCAATGAGATGGATACGATAAAATTATAACTGTCCTGCGGGCCATGGGCAAGCGGTTTCGCCACTTCCTGACCGAGGCGCTGAAGGGGCGCTGTGTAATGAATGGTTGGGCCAATGGTCAAGCCTGACGGTCGATTGAGAGTATAATTTAAAGTTGTATGTTATCAATTTTACGGGGGAGAATGCGATGAACGAAGAGCTGATTCGTTTTGCACAAAGAGCCGTGCAGACAAGAAGTTTCTCCGACGAGGAGGGAGACATGGCCCGTCTTGTCGAGGCGGAGATGAAAAAGCTGGGGTACGACGAGGTGATCATCGACAAGACCGGCAACGTTATCGGCCGGATGGGCAGTGGGAAAACAGTGCTCCAGTTTGACTCCCACATGGACACCGTGAGGGCCGATGACGCGGAGGAGTGGACGTATCCGCCCTTTGAGGGGCGTATCGTGGACGGCTGGCTCTGGGGCCGCGGGAGCGTGGACATGAAGTCGTCGCTCTGCGCGTCCGTTTATGGCGCAGCGCTGGCGAGGGACAAGGGCTGGCTGGAGGGGAAGACCGTATACATCACGGGGACCGTCTGTGAGGAATACTGCGACGGGGAGAACCTGAAGCATCTCTACAGGGAACGGAGCCTCCATCCGGACTGCTGCGTCATCTGTGAGCCCTGCGACAACGTCATCACCCTGGGCCACAAGGGCAAGGCCCAGGTCCGGGTAACAGCTCACGGGGTGTCCGCCCACGGCTCCGCGCCGGAGAAAGGCAAAAACGCCGTCTACGAGATGGCCGAAATCATCCGGCGAGTGGAAGCACTGAACCATTCCCTGTACAGGAAGGACGAAGCGCACGGGACCATCGTTCTGTCCGATATCTCCTGCGTTTCCGCTTCGCTGAACGCCGTCCCCAGCTCCTGCTCCATTTACCTGGACCGCCGCTTGGCCTGGGGAGAGAGCCTTGAAGGCGTCAGACGCGAGATGGACGCACTGATTGAGGGAAAGGATGCCTCGTGGGAGGTGGGAACGCTCCGCCACAGGACGTGGACAGGGGAGGAACTTGTCTATGAGCCCATGCACAACCCCTGGCAAATCGGGAAGGACCACCCGTTGACCCAGGCGATGATCGCCGCTTATGAGGATGTGTACGGCAAAGCCCCCGATCGGTTCGATTTCTGGGACTTCGGCACCAACGCCATCACGCCGGTGGCGATGGGCATCCCAACGATCGGTTTTGGCTGCGGCGAGTACAAGCTGGCACATATGCGAGACGAGAAAATTGAACTCCACAAGGTCGAGGAAGCCGCGGAGGTCTACGCGAACCTGATTAAGGAGTTTCGGTCATGACCCTTCACGTGGAATTGGACGGCCGGACCTTCCGCCGTTTCGCCCTGTTCGATGCGTTCAAGCGTGAGGGGCGGTGGCGGCGGCCGGTGCTGTTTGCGTGCATTATGCTTGCTTTTTCCTGTGTCTGCCTCGTGGGAGGCTCCGTGCTGCTGGCCTCCGTGTTCAGTATCATTGGCCTGGGACTGCCGGCGGTCTGGATCGGGACCTTTTTGTTTCAGGTAAACACCCAGGCCCGCCGTCTGGACTCTGCTCACGCCGCCTATGACGTCGCGCTGGATCAAAACGGGGTCTCAGGTCCCGGGCTGGAGGTTCCCCTGCCCTGGGATCAGGTCCACGCCGTCTATTGCGATAGGGATTGCGTTTACTTATACGTCTCCCCGCTGCGGGCGATCCTCATCCCCTCCGGAACGGCCGGGTTCGGGGAACTGGGGCCATT
>JAEEGY010000058.1 GCA_016280565.1 Fretibacterium sp. | reverse complement strand
CGAGGTGGGCAAAAACTTCTTCGCCAACTACAACTGCACCATCCTTGACGTGGGGAAGGTCATCATTGGCGACAACTGCCAGCTGGCTCCTAACGTGGCGATCTACACCGCAGGGCACCCGATTCACCCCGCCAGCCGGAACACCCTGTTCGAGTACGGCGTGGAGGTCGTCATTGGCAACAACGTCTGGATCGGCGGAAACGCCGTCATCTGCCCCGGAGTGCGCATCGGCGACAACGCGGTGATCGGGGCGGGCAGCGTCGTCACCCGGGACATCCCCGCCTGGACCGTCGCCGCCGGAAACCCCTGCAAGGTTATCCGCGAGATCACGGAAGAGGACCGGTGGGTTTATTTCAGAGGGCAGGGTGTCGACAAAGAAACTATGGGGGAAATGCAGCGCATTTGGCGTGAGGCCCCCGACGAAGTGCGATTCCCTGAGAGAAAGGAGCGTAAAGAGGTATAATAAGGAAGTATAAATTTCACGCGTTCGGCGCGCAGGAGGTGAGGGTAATGAGGATTGGCAGCGAAGGCGGGGCCGGTTCGCTCTTCGACCTGATGAATTCCCACACGAAAAGCGAAGCGGCCAGGACCGAGACCACGCTGGGAAAAGTTCCCACGACGGTCGAGGAGGGCCTGGAGCGCGTGGAGGAAGCGAAGGAGAATGCCTATAACTCCACGATGCGCACCTGGGACAAGCACACCGACATGGTGGAGAAGTCCCAGAAACTCCGCCAGATTCGCGACCGCAAGGAGGCTATCGAGCGCCAGAACAAGGAGCGCCGGGAAGAGCAGACGGAGCTCATGGCGAGGGTCGCTATCGAGAACGCCAACCGTTCCAAGATCATCGAGGCTGACGCCCTGAAGCGTCAGGCGAAGGACCGGGCCCTTGCGGCATAGGCACATTGGGGCTGAGGTTTGACTATTTTGTCGTTTGATATTGAAAGGAGTAAGAACCGCCATGAAGGATTTTTTTGAGCTCCCCACACCGAGCTATACGTTTGAGATATTCCCTCCCAAGGGGGCCAAGAGCCTGGACGGGACCTACGCCACCATCGACAATCTGGCCAGCCTCAGCCCTGACCTCATCAGCGTCACCTACGGCGCGGGGGGCAGCAGCCGTGACAACACAGTTGAGATCGCCTCGGGCATCCAGAACAAGTACGGCATCTGCGGTGTTGCCCACCTGACCTGCGTGGGCAGCACGCGTGAGAACATTTGGGCTATCTTGAGACTGCTCAAGTCCAACGGCGTCAGCAACATACTGGCCCTGCGCGGCGACCTGCCGGAGGGGGAGGCCAGCCTGGGCGATTTTCATCACGCCTCGGAGCTGATCTCTTTCATTAAAAAAGAGGAAGGGGACACCTTCAACCTCTTCGCCGCCTGCTACCCGGAGAAGCACCTGGAGGCCTCCAGCTTAGAGGAAGACCTGCGGTACCTCAAGGAGAAGTGTGATCTTGGGGTGAAGGGCCTCATTACCCAGCTATTCTATGACAACGACATCTTCTGCCGCTGGCGGGACCAGGCGCGCGCTGCGGGCATCAAACAGCCCATCATTGCCGGCATCATGCCCATCACGTCCGCCAATCAGATCGACAAGATCGTCACACTCTGCGGGGCCTCTGTGCCCACACGTGTCCAGCGCTTTGTGGACGCTTACCGGCACAACTCCGGCGCTGTCCGGGAGGCCGGCATCGCCTACGCCACGGAGCAGATCATTGATCTTCTGGCCCGCGGTGTGGACGGCATCCACCTTTACACCATGAACCAGCCGGATGTCGTCCGTCGCATTGACGAGGGCATCCGCTCCATCCTCTACTCCGTGAGGGTCAAGAGGGCCTGAGCGTGACCCCATCTCCTCAAATGGTGGGCGACGCGCTGCGCTTTATGAGGGTCCCCCCTGAGGGGCGGACCCCGGAGCTGACCGCCGCCGTCCAGACTGCGTTTGAGGAACTGGAGGGGCATATCCGTCCCCGGTGGACGTGGGGCCGCTTTCCCGTTTCCTCTGCCGGGGAAAAACTTTACATTGCCGGGGCGGAGTTCCGAAGTGCGGACCTGGCAAAACTTATGACCCGTTCAAGAGACTGTTATCTCATGGCTGTCACGTTGGGGCCGGAGGCGGACCGTCAGATTCTCCTGGCGCAAAAGCGCGGCATGATGGAGGGGTTTATGTTGGACGCCTGCGCTTCTGTTCGGGCTGACGCGCTCTGCGACCAGGCGGAAGCGGAGATCGCCGCGGACCTCCGGTCAGGGGAACATCTGACAATGCGTTTCAGCCCCGGCTACGGCGACGCGCCCCTCAGTGCCTCGGAAGATATCATTGCCCTTCTGGACGCCACGCGGCGCATCGGCTTGTCCATGACGCGCTCACTCATGATGACGCCAGTCAAGTCCGTCACCGCCCTGCTTGGCGTGACAGGGGAGGAGGAAAACCGCTCCCGCGGCTGCGCTTTCTGCGCAAGCCGGGAGACTTGTCCATATAGCGGCGGAGCAGGCTGCGGTGGCTTTCAGGAGGCCCCTCGCTGAGGTCATTGACAGAGCGCACAAAAATCCCCCGGCGCGAAGCCGGGGGATTTGATTCAATCCCGCTGGTTATTTCCTTCCGTCCTTTCGCCTCCAAAGCGGGATGATCGCCAGTCCCGCGAGACCCGGCCCGCTGTCGCACCCGCGTCATCTGATCTATAGTATAATGAACTTGAATCGTGATTTGTGGGAGGGGTTGGATTTGCAAAAAATCAGCATCATCGGAGGAGGACTGTCCGGCTGCGAAGCTGCCTGGCAGCTGGCGGAGCGCGGGCTCCCGGTCCGCCTTGTGGAGATGCGTCCTCTTGCCACGACCCCGGCACACAAGACCGCGCGTCTGGCGGAGGTGGTGTGCAGTAACTCCTTTGGAGGCGTTATTGAACCGGGACCGGATGAGCACATCACTGCGGCGGGCATCCTCAAGGAAGAACTGGAGATGGGGGGCTCGCTCATCCTTGCCTGCGCGCGGGAGACGCGGGTCCCGGCGGGCGGGGCGCTGGCCGTGGACCGGGAGCGTTTCTCCGCCCTTGTGACGGAGCGCATCACCAACCATCCCAACATTGAACTCGTCCGCGAAGAGGTCACATCTATCCCGGAGGGCCCGGCCATCATCGCCACCGGCCCCCTGACCGCCTCTTCACTGGCGGACGCCCTGCGGGCCAGGCTGGGGAAGGATTACGTTGCTTTCTTCGACGCTGTGGCCCCCATCGTGACGAAGGACTCCATCAACATGGAACGGGCCTTCGCCGCGGGGCGCTACGGGCGCGGGGGCAGCAGCTACATCAACTGCCCAATGAACAAAGAAGAGTACAAAGCCTTCTATGACGCATTGATTCACGCGGAAAGGGCTCTGCCCCACGACTTTGAGCACGGAATGTACTTTGAGGGCTGTATGCCCATCGAGGCGCTGGCGGACCGTGGTGTGGACACGATGCGCTTTGGTCCTCTGCGGCCCGTCGGCCTTCCTGACCCGCACAGCGGGGTCCCTGATGACCCCACTACATGGCGGGAGCCCTGGGCGGTGGTTCAACTGCGTCAGGACAACGCGGAAGGGACACTGTACAACCTCGTGGGCTTCCAGACGGGGTTGAGGTGGGGGGAGCAGAAGCGAGTGTTCTCTCTTATCCCCGGCCTGGAGAATGCGGAGTTCGTGCGCTTTGGCGTGATGCACCGCAACACGTCGGTCAACGCGCCT
>JAEEGY010000057.1 GCA_016280565.1 Fretibacterium sp. | reverse complement strand
TTTCCGTCCTCGTCCCTCTCGTCGCTCAGGATATCCTGAATAATGGCACGGTGATGAATGTGGTCCGGGGAGCGGAGAAAAAAGATGGGGACCACCGGGGAGCCGAACTTTCGATGCAGCTTAACGACACCGTCATGGGCGCTGGCCGGCAGCCCAAAGAACGGGACCTTCACCCCATCCCTCCGGGCGTCAAGGTCCTGGAGGATGGCGACAACATTGTTGGAGCGCAGGGCCTTGAAGACCTCCCGGAGTGCCGCCCCCTCGCTGGGGATCATCTTCATCCCCGCCACGTCTGTACGCTGACGTTGGATCAGGTCGTTGATCCCGCCCTGGTTGCGCTGCGGCGTGTAGATAGGGACAATGGGATACCCCTCCAGCGTCATCCGCGCTCCCGCCATCTCCCAGTTGTCGATGTGCCCCGTCATGAGGATGACGCCCCTGCCCCGGGCCAGAGCGCGGTCAAGATGCTCCTTCCCTTCGACCGTCATGATTTCCCGAAGCCGGGGCTTGATGAGGTCCAGACGGATGAACTCCACTGCCGAGCGGCCGATGTTTTCAAAGGAACCCTTCACGATGGCCCGTGCCCGCGTCACGCCAACCCCCAGGGCCAGGACGCAGCGGCTCTCGCACCGGTCCACCTTCTTCCAGCTCAGAGCCCAGAACAGACGTCCCAGAAAACCGCCGAATGCGATGGCAGCCCTGTAGGGCAGCCATCGGCTCAGGCCCGCGAGAAACGCCTCCGCGCCCCTGAGCGCCGCTTCTTTCATCTTAACGCTGCGAGAGCTCCAGCAGGACCCCGCCCGTCGCCGCTGGGTGGATGAAGGCGATCATGGCCCCGCCCGCGCCCTTCCGCGGCTTTTCATCGATCAGGCGCACGCCTTTGGACTTGAGCTCCGCCAGCGCGGCCTCGAGATCGTCCACACGGAGGGCCACATGGTGCATCCCGCCCCGGCCGTTGTTCTTCTCCATGAACTTGGCGATGGGGCTGTCGTCCGATGTGGGCTCCAGGAGTTCCAGCTCTGAGCAGGGAGCGGAGCCCTTCAGCGGCAGGAAGGCCGTCTTCACCTTCTGGTCTGCCACCTCCTCGACTCCCGCACATTCCAGGCCCAGCGTCTTCTCCCAGAACTCCAGCGCCTCCGGAATGCTCTTCACAGCAATGCCAATATGGTCTATGATCGCAGGTTTCATGCGTAAGACTCCTTTCTTGATCTCTGAGTTGAATTGCTCTCACCGCGAGGCAAAAGCATTTTTATTTTAAGGCCAGGTTCCCCCTCCGCGCAAGAGGGGGAGAAAAACGAAATCCCTATTCTTTACGGTTTCGAAGCGTGATAAGTGATGTACAATAGAAGTAAATCAGAGGGGGGGATATGGAACTCCCTCAGCCTGATGGAGGAGGAAGTCAGCAATGATCGTTACATGTAAGCTGTGCAGGAAACTCTATAACGGACAGGGAAAGATATGCCCTGAGTGCCGTCAGCGCCTCGATGAGCTTTATCCGGATGTGCGGGATTACCTGCGGGATAACCCCAAGCTGGCCTTTAACGTGGAGACAGTGGCTGAAGCCCTGGATGTTGACATCCGGTATGTCCAGGAGCTTGTGGCCCAGGGCTACCTGGACCGCGACCTTCCGGAAGGCATGAGCAGGGAAGTGCTGTCGGACCGCCAGAAACTGATCAAAGCGTTTGAGACGTCCCTTGATAAAATGAAGTCCGACGCGGCCATCGCCGCATCGCACAAGTCCGTCACCTACGGCCAGGAGGTCTACGGCGATAAACTCAAGAGACGGTAAGCCTCATGACAGAGGGCATTTCTCCCCTCGTGCTTATCTTGTCTGCAATCCTGGGCGGCTGTATGGGGTCCTTCCTCAATGTGGCCGCCCAGCGCACTGTTGAGGGACGGCCCTGGTGGGGGAGGGAACGTTCTGTCTGCGACTCCTGCGGGCATGTCCTCTCCGCCGCGGAGCTCGTCCCTGTTGTTTCGTGGCTCTTTCAGCGCGGCCGGTGCCGTGTCTGCCATGCTCCTATTTCAGCGCGGTCTCCTCTTGTTGAGCTCATTGCCGCGATAGGCTCGGCAGGTCTTGTCTGGCGGTGGGCCGGGGTGTCCCCCTGGGCCTGCGCCCTTTCCCTGGCCGGGCTGGCGGGCCTTCTGCTGAATGCCCTCACCGATTGGGAGTGCGGGGATGTCTTTGATGCCTTTGCCCTTGCCACAGGGGTGGCGGGTGG
>JAEEGY010000056.1 GCA_016280565.1 Fretibacterium sp. | reverse complement strand
TCGTCGAAGATAGCGGCGGCCCGCTCAGTGATGTAAACATGTCCATTCGTGATGGGGTCAAACGAGCCGGGATAGACCGCGCTGCGTTTCATGGCCTCACACTCCTCTCAGGTATAGGATACAACAGGCACTGCCCCTGCCGCAAGTGCGCGGCAGGACTCGTTCACCCACAGGGCGGCCTTCGCCCCCCAGCATTCCCCCTTAAAAAAATTATCTGTGGTTGCGCTTAACCTGACGATCAAGTACGATATAATTTACGGTCAGGTTGCCCACGAGGGCACGAAGACGGAGGCAAACGGACATGAGTGAGAACTTTCAGGACAAAGACGGCCTCGCTTGGGAAGAGGTCAAAACCGAGCATATCATACAGGACGAATGGATCGACTTCCGGCGGTCGGCGTACCGTTTTCCGGACGGGACCATGTTTGAGCCTTATTACAGCTACAGCCGCAGGGATTATGTGGTCATCGTGGCCTCGGACGCCGGGGGAAATTACCTCTGTGTGAGGCAATTCCGCCAGGGGATAAAAGAGGTGACGACGGAGTTCCCCGCCGGGGGGTTGGAGCGTTCGGACGGGAAGGAATACAGGGACAGGGACGGCGCCTCCGCCTCGGAGGACGCGCTGGCCGCGGCAAAAAGGGAGCTGCTGGAGGAGACCGGCTATGAGTCCGGCGAGTGGACACACCTGCTCACGATCCCCTCCAACGCCACCATCGCCGACAACTACGCCTTTATCTACAGGGCGCGGAACTGCCGGAAGATCGCGGGGCAAGACCTTGACGACACAGAATTTCTGAAGGTCGAGACGCACACGGCCAGCGAAATTGAATATTTGATCCGCACGGGGAGATTTCAGCAGAGCGTTCACGTGATGGCGTGGCTGCTGGCAAAAGAAAGAGGCTGAAGTTCTCCGCGGCCGGAGGAAAAACGGATACGAGTGGCGGCAACCTCGACGCCTGCCTGAAAGGGGTACCTCATGCGAAATGGAATAAAACCTGATCCCAACAAAATATATCCCGTCCCGGGCTTCGACCACCTGACCTACGTGAGGCCCACGGTGAAAAATCCCAACATCATTGTGGGAGACTTCACATACTTCGGCGGCGTTGATTTTGAAGAGCACGTCACGCACCACTATGACTTTAACGGCGATAAGCTGATCATCGGCAAGTTCTGCCAGATAGCGGCCGGCGTCAATTTCGTCATGAACGGCGCCAACCATCAGATGAACGCCGTGTCCACTTTTCCATTTTACATTTTTGAGGGCTGGGACCAGTCGGTCCCTCCCATGTCAGAAATGCCGTTGAAGGGCGATACGATCGTCGGCAACGACGTCTGGATAGGACAGAACGCAACGATACTGCCGGGCGTGCATATCGCCGACGGCGCGATCATCGGCCTGAACAGCGTCGTGGCCTCCGATGTGCCTCCATACACCATCGCAGCGGGAAATCCGGCCCGCCCGATACGAAAGCGTTTTGACGATGAACTGATCGCTCTCATGTTACAATTTAAGTGGTGGGACCTGGACATAGAGGAAATCGACAAACTGATCCCGATCCTATCTTGCAGTGATCTGGAAAAAGTGAGGACTTTTTTGAAAGAGAGGCTGAGGACATCCAATGAACGCAAAGTGTGTTTATCATAAGGACGCGCAACTGCAGGACCTGGGCGGCGGGGTGAGCCGCAGGGTGCTGGCCTACACTCCCCAATTGATGACCGTGGAGGTCTCGTTTAAGCAGGGCAGCACGGGGGCCGTTCACACCCACCCGCACTGTCAGAACACCTATATCCTCTCCGGCCGGTTCCGCTTCACGGTGGACGGCGAGGACGTCGAGGTCACCGCGGGCGATACGCTGGCGTTCCCGGCCAACGTCCCCCACGGGACACTTTGCCTGGAGGCGGGAAGTTTGCTGGACATCTTCACCCCCATGAGAGAGGATTTCGTGAACTGACGGGACCTCCGGGAACAATGATCGTTCTGGTGCTCCACAAGTCAGGGCGGCCCCCACTATCGGAAGGCCGCCCTGTTTAATTGACAAAAGGTGAAGCGTGGGAGGCTTTAGTCCGCCGCCGCGGCTCCGGTTCCCTCCACCTTGCCCGTCACGAGCTCGCGCCCGCAGTGGGAAACCACCAGCACGGCCAGGGTCATCAGCGCCAGCGCGATAATGAGCTGAAGCCCGTCCACCATGAAGACAAAGCCGCCGCCCGCCAGCTTGGTGCAGATGCCGTAGACGCTCATGGCCAGCGCCGACATCGTCACCACAAACATAAAGGTCATCGGCACGTAGAGCATCCAGCCCTTCCGCCCCGTCACCCGCAGGAACACCGCCAGGGACACCAGCACCAGCGCGGAGAGGAGCTGGTTCGCCGCGCCGAACAGCGGCCAGATGCTCATGTAGCCCGCCAGGCAGAGGGCGTAGCTCAGGGCCAGGGTCAGGGCCGTCGCAACGATGTTGTTGGAGATGAGCTTCGCCAGCGCGCCCATCTCGTGCCCTTCGGAGGGGGCCAGCAGCTCCTGGAGCGACATACGGCCAATACGCGCCACGGAGTCGATGGTGGTCATGGCCAGGGCCGAAACGCACATCGTCATGATGGCGACGGACACGTTCTGCGGCAGGCCAAACATCGTGAAGAACCCGCCCACCGCCCCAGCAAAGATCTGGAAGGGGGTCTTGCCCGCGGGCAGCGCGCCGCCCTGGGCCACGGAGCAAGCGATCACCAGGGACACGACGCCCAACAGCGTCTCAACGATCATGGAGCCGTAGCCCACCGAGAGCATATCCCGCTCGTTGGAAATGGACTTGGACGACGTGCCGGAGGACACAAGGCTGTGGAAGCCGGAGACCGCGCCACAGGCGATGGTGATGAACAGGATGGGGAACAGCGGCTGGCCCTTCACGGTGAAGCCCACAAAAGCCGGCATTTCACTGATGGAGGGGTTCGTCACCAGAACACCGATGACGCCGCCGGCGATCATGCCCAGCAGCAGGAAGGAGCTGAGGTAATCCCGGGGCTGCATCAGCATCCACATGGGCAGCACCGACGCGATGAAGCAGTAGGCGAACACCACGTAGCGCCACTTGGGAACGTCGAGGTACAGCGGGTTCATGATGCCCAGCGCCAGCATCCCGATAATCAGGGCAACGCCCACCATGAGCTTAAGGCCCTCGCCGGGCTTGACCCTGCGGATGAAGAACCCGAAGGCCACGGCCACAAAAATGTAGAGCAGAGAGATGGAGCCCGCGGCCGCGCCGGGGGTATTCTGTCCGCCGTCCGCCGTGAAGCCGTTGAAGGTGCCGGTGATGATGTCCGAGAAGGCCGCGATGACCAGCAGCGTGAAGAGCCAGCAGAACAGCAGGAACAGGCGGCGGCCCGTCTTGCCGACGTAACGCTCAATGAGGAAGCCCATGGACTTGCCGTCGTTCTTGACGGAGGCGTACAGCGCCGTAAAGTCCTGCACCGCGCCGAAGAACACGCCGCCGATCAGGAGCCACAGGAATGCCGGCACCCAGCCAAACATTGCGGCGATGATGGGACCGGTGACGGGGCCCGCGCCCGTGACGGACGAGAACTGGTGCGCGAAGACTGTGAAGCGCGACGCAGGGGCAAAGTCCTGCCCGTCCTCAAAGCGCCAGGCCGGGGTCCGCGCGTTCTCGTCAATGCCCCACGTCTTCACAAGCCAGCGGCCGTAAAAGACGTAGGCGATGAGCAGCACCGCGATGGTGAGACCAACAAGCGTTAAACCATTCACTGCAAAAACCCTCTTTCCATATAAAAACGATAAAAACGCCCCCAAAAAAGAAACGGCCCGCCTGTCCAGCGGAGCCACCCCTGAAGCGTATTTTAGGAGTTTATCATTGACTGAACTCATTGTCAAATGTTTCTCCGTCCCACGAAAGCACAGAACAAGAGCCGCAGGAGGATTTCTCCTTCCCCAGGTTCACCTTTTGTGATAAAATAAAAATGAACAAATTTTCCGAGAAGTTTTTGAATACGGCCCCGGCTCCAGCCGGGCACCAAATGAAAGGGGATCGTGAAGAATGAGGAAGTCGTATCGTTTCATCGCGCTGTTTTTGACGCTGGCGTGCGTCCTCGCCGCGGGGGCCGTGGCCTCCGCTGAGGTGGACAAGACCGGCTGGCCGGACCAGCTTCGCTTCATGGCGGGACCTCCCGGCGGTAACTGGTTCGCGCTGGGCACCGCCCTCGCGGAGATGTGGACGGGCGCGGGCCTGCCCCAGACCACCAGCAGCTCCGGCGGCGGCGTGGCGAACATTGTGAACGCCAACACCGGTAAGGGCGACCTGGGCTTCTCCGTCACGTCGATGGTCGGCGCGGCGACTCAGCCGGGCGGCGTGGACTTCACCAAGGGCCGCCAGATGGAGAATACGGTCCTCATGGCGAACCTTTACACCCAGTACACCTATTTCATCATGCGCAAG
>JAEEGY010000006.1 GCA_016280565.1 Fretibacterium sp. | reverse complement strand
GAAGAACAGCGTCACGATGATGGGCAGAAAACTCAGGACGCTGCCCACCCCGGCAAAGATACCGTCGATGATCAGACCGTGAAGCACGGCGTTGACATTCGCAGCAGCCAGAGCGGAGTCCGTAAATCCCGTCAAGGCGCCTATTCCCGTCTCCAGAATCTCCTGAAAATAGGAGCCAACCACGTTGAACGTCAGCCAGAAGGTCAGGAGCATGGTCAGGATAAAGAGAGGGATGGCCGTATACTTCCCCGTTAAAAAGCGGTCGATTTTCTGACTGCGCAGGTGTTCGCGGCTCTCCCTGGGCTTGACCACCGCCCGGCTGCATACCTTCTTGATGAAGCTGAAGCGCATATCGGCCACGGCCGCGCTGCGGTCCAGCCCTCGCTCCGCCTCCATCTGGACGATGATGTGTTCCAGCATCTCGTGCTCATTTTCGTCCAGCTTCAACTGCTCCAGGACAAGGGGATCGCCCTCGACGGCCTTGTCCGCCGCGAAACGGACGGGAAGTCCGGCCCGCTCCGCATGGTCCTCGATCAGGTGAATGATGGCGTGCAGGCAGCGGTGGATGGCCCCGCCGTGATCGTCCTCGCTGCAAAAGTCCTGGCGGGTGGGACGTTCCTGGTAATGGGCGATGTGAAGCGCGTGCCTCACCAGCTCGTCGACGCCCTCGTTCCGCGCGGCGGATATCGGGACGACGGGGACCCCCAGCAGGGACTCCATCTCGTTGATGTCGATGGAGCCGCCGTTCCCGCTGACCTCGTCCATCATGTTCAGCGCAACCACCATGGGGATGTTCATCTCCAGGAGCTGTATCGTCAGGTACAGGTTCCTCTCAATGTTCGTCGCATCCACAATGTTGATGATGGCGCGGGGTTTTTCGTTCAGAACGAAGTTTCGGGAGACGATCTCCTCACTGCTGTAGGGCGACATGGAATAGATGCCCGGCAGGTCCGTGATCAGAGTATCGGAATGTCCTTTGATAACGCCGTCCTTGCGGTCCACCGTCACGCCAGGAAAATTCCCAACGTGCTGGTTTGCCCCCGTGAGCTGGTTGAACAACGTGGTCTTGCCGGAGTTCTGGTTGCCCACCAGCGCGTAGGTCAGCAGAGTCCCCTCCGGCAGGGGCTCGCCGCTCCCCTCCGAGTGATATTTGCCCTCCTCACCCAGACCGGGGTGTTCGGCCTGGGGACGACAAGGAGCCTGCCCCGGCTTCTCTTGCGGCTGAACCGGCCGGACCTCAATGTGCCCCGCGTCCTCCAGGCGAAGCGTCAGCTCGTAGTCATGGATGCGCAGCTCCATGGGATCCCCCATGGGGGCGAAACGAACGACCGTCAGTTCCACCCCGGGGATGACCCCCATGTCCAAAAAATGCTGGCGAAGGGCTCCCTCACCCCCAACGGCTGTAATGACCGCGCTTTCCCCGATCTTTAACTCCCGGAGCGTCATCTCTCCGTTCTCCTTTCAGGCGTCCCTCCCCCGAGGACACGACCCCACACACGCACGGCGGAAACCGGGTGTTCCTGGAGCTCGGTCAGGCGTTTTTTGTGGCGCGGTGCGGACTTGGGGAAATGCTGTTTCATGGCGGAGAGCACCGGCACAAGGACCTGGGGGTCGTCGCTCGCCAGGAGGCGGCGAAGGGTCGCATCTGCGGGAGGGTGTCCCGTGGGCCAGTAGCGAAGGATCAGTGCCACGCCGTCTGGGGAGACAGAGGACAGATAACGTTCCATCAGGGGCAGGTCTGGCGTTCCTTCTGTTTGGCGCAGGCCCAGAAGCGAGGCCAAGAGAGAGTTGGGGAAAGCCATGGCGTGAGCGGCCACCTCCCCGGCAAGTTGGCGACGTGTGTCATTGCTCATGGGAAGGCCGGACACAAGGCGCGCCGTCCTCTCGTCTACCTCCCAGCGGTTCAGGAGCCTGGCCAGGGCCTGACGCACATCCCCCCGGTTGGTGAACGCTCCGACACGCTCCAGCGCAAGGCGTCTCACCTCCGGTAGGGAGGAGTTCAGGCGCGAAAGGACCTCCCCGGCCATGTCATTGTCCTTGTCCTGCTCAAGCTGTTCCAAATGACTGGAAAGCTTCTGTCCGTACTGTTCCAGGACAAGGTCCACACGCCTGCCGCGCTCCTGCGCCTCCTCACTTGATTCTTCCGTCTCGTCCAGCTTGTCTGCACGCTTGCGGTACCAGTCAAAGAGTGTTTTTTGGCGTGGTTCCTCTTCAACTTCCGGTGCTTCCGCCTCTACCTCCTGAACAAGGCTTTCCAGCTCCTCCGCTGTGAGCCCCTTCAGGAGCGCGTAGGCCCCTGTGATCTTCTGGAAACGTTTGGCCCCTTCCTGCCCGGCGCCGTCAGGATGACAAACGTGCGCCAAATGACGAAACGCCGCCCGCACATCCGCGACCGACGCTCCCGGCTCAAGGCCCAATACCCTCAGGCTGTCGATGATCTCCTGTGAAAGGTTGGCTCCCATTAGATACGATTCCCTGTAAACCTCACAATGATGGTGCCGGGGGGGAGACTCGAACTCCCACGAAGTCGCCCCCGGTGGATTTTGAGTCCACTGCGTCTACCATTCCGCCACCCCGGCAAGTACTGACATTTTATCGGTGGGGCCTGGGCTTGTCAAGAGCTGGCACTTCTCCGCCCTCGCGGCGTGAGCGATTTAATCCGAAAACTCCGCATAACGGCGAATGGCGCAAGTTTCCCTCATGCGTTAAATTTATACTGTAAATAAACGATTCCTTTTCACAGGAGGTCTTTTCATGAGGTGTGAACTGTTAATCCTTGCACTTTCCCTTGGCGGATTCCTCTCTCTGGCGTTGCCCCTGGCGGGGGCCCATGCCGCGGAGGCTTCTGCTGAGACCGCGGAAACTGCAGAGCGGGCGGCGGCCATGCCCGCACGTCCTCCGTTACTGCCGATGGAGGACTTCTTCCGCAACCCGGACACGGCGGCTTATGCCATCTCGCCGGATGGAACGAAGCTGGCCTTTGCCAAGCCCTGGGAGCGGCGGATGAATGTCACGGTGCGCGACCTGGCGACGGGGGAGGAGCGGCGCGTCACCTCCGCCAAAGAGCGGGACATCGCGGGCTTCTTCTGGAAGGGCAACGACCGCATCGTCTACGTCCAGGACAGCGGCGGCGACGAGAACTTCCACATCTACGTGGTGAGCGCCCGTGGGGGCGAGGCGCGGGACCTGACGCCCTTTGAGGGCGTGCGCGCCGGAGTGCTGGATGACCTTGAGGACGACCCCGCCCACATGCTCATCGAGCTGAACAAGCGCAACCCGGAGGTGTTCGACGTTTTTCGCTGTGACATCGCCACGGGCGAGCTGACCCAGGTGGCGGAGAATCCGGGGAACATCGCGGGCTGGATGACCGACCACGATGGCAAGCTCCGCGCCGCCTACGCCACGGACGGGGTAAACGCCAGTCTGCTCTACCGCACCACGGAGGACCAGGAGTTCCGCACGCTCATCACGACGAACTTCCGCGAGACCTTTGTCCCGCTACTCTTCGCCTACGACAACAAGCTGCTCTATGTGGAGTCGAACCTGAGCCGCGACAAGACCGCCATCTACACCTTCGACCCCGAGGCCAACAAGACGCTGGACCTGGTGTTTGAGCACCCGGAGGTGGATGTGGGGAGCATCCTGCACTCAAAGAAGCGTAAGATCATCACGGGCGTGACCTATGTGACGGACCGTGGACATTATCACTTCTTCGACGAGGACCGGGCGGAGCTGCAAAAGACCCTGACGTCCTTCTTCCCGGAGCACGAGGTGGCCGTGACGGATATGGATGACGACGAGCGCCGGGTCATCGCCCGGGTCTACGGGGACCGGACGCGGGGGGCGTACTACCTCTACGACCGCAAGGACAACTCCCTGTCCAAGCTGGCGGACCTGTCCCCCTGGCTGAAGGAGGCGCAGATGGCCCCCATGAAGCCCATCGAATTCAAATCCCGCGACGGGCTGGACATCCATGGCTACCTGACGCTGCCGCTGGGGGTGGAGCCGCGGAACCTGCCACTGGTGGTCATCCCTCACGGAGGCCCCAGCGCGCGGGACGTGTGGGGCTTCGACTCGGAGGCCCAGTTCCTTGCCAACCGGGGCGCGGCGGTGCTCCAGGTGAACTTCCGCGGCTCAACAGGGTACGGCAAGGCGTTTTGGCAGGCGGGCTTCAAGCAGTGGGGGCGTGGGATGCAGGACGACGTCACCGACGGTGTGGAGTGGGCCGTGGCTCAGGGCATCGCGGACCGCAAGCGCCTGGCTATCTATGGCGGCAGCTACGGCGGCTACTCGGCTCTGGCCGGGGCCACGTTCACGCCGGACCTGTACGCATGTGCCGTGAGCTACGTAGGTCCGTCCAACATCTTCACGCTGCTGAAGAGCATCCCGCCCTATTGGGAGCCCTTCCGGGAGATGGAGTACGAGGAGATCGGCGACCCGGAGAAGGACAAGGAGCTATTAACGGCGGTGTCGCCGGTGTTCCATGCGGAGCAGATAAAGATCCCGCTGTTCGTGGCTCAGGGGGCCAATGATCCGCGGGTGAACAAGGCAGAGTCGGACCAGATCGTCGAGGCCGTCCGCAAGGCGGGCAAGGACGTGGTCTACATGGTGAAGGACAACGAGGGGCACGGTTTCCACAACGAGGAGAACCGCTTTGACTTTTACCGGGAGATGGAGGCGTTCTTCAGGAAACACCTGGGCCTCCGGTGAAGCGTCCCACGCTTCCCTTCGACATGGCCGACCGACCGGACGCCACTCCCCCTGCGGGGCCGTGTAAGCCCGGTCGTCTGGCCAGGCCTCCGCTGACTGCGAAGAAGGTTGGTATAATAGAGGAGCGGAAGCAGGCGAGGAAGGAGCAAGCGGGCTGTCGTCGGACCCGGTTTGAACCCCGTCTGTTTCCGCTCCCCAATCTTATATCCTTATGCCGCCGAGGGCGGCAGGAACGGCTTTTCAAGCCCCTTGATGGGCTCCGAGTCTAAGTTCTTTATCCCCAGCTCACGGCAGAGTATCTCCGCCACCTTTCCGGCGCAGAGACCGGTGAACGCGATGCACTGCTTCTTGTGCTCTCCGCCGGCCATGTCGAACCCCTTGGTCAGCACGCGGCAGCAGTTCGCATTCTTGGCGTTTGCCTCCCGGAACCAGTCGTGCAGCTCGTGTGACAGGGCCATCAGAGCGTTCACCTTCGGATCCTTGGGGCCGTCCTGCGTCGTGCGGCCAAAGAACATCCCCAGCGCGAGGATGCCGCCGTTCAGCGCGCCGCACAGACACCCGGAGCGCCCCACGCCGACGGACATCCCGGAGGACATGGCGATAACGGTCTCCGGCACGTCGACCTGAAAGTCGCTTCGTATGACGGACATGACGGCCTCGCAGCAGAAGAACCCTCCCGCGAACATCTCCTCCGCGTGCTTCTGGACAGCCTTCGGGCTCACCGCTGTTGCGTGAAACTTGACGATAGACTCCATAAGTTTTCCCCCTCAGATGTTTTATGAAGTGCTTACTCCGATTCTACGAACAGGAAAAACAGGTAACGAACCAACACCCACAGGACCACCAGGGCCGCTAAGATCGTCTGGAGCGTGACCAGGAGCTGGTAGATTTCCAGCTCTCTCCCCAGGAACGGCCCCACCAGTTTCACCGCAATGGTGCTGATGACGATGGGGAAGGTGAAGGCCGCGTGGGCTGGGGTAAAGTCCGGCTGCTTCCACGTCAGCCAGATCAAATAAAACATCCCCACCAGGAAGAAGAACAGGGACGCCATCAGCAGCGCATACACCATATTCGGGGCCTTCACCTCGAAGGAGGTCATGTAGCCCGCCAGCAACAGGGACGCCGGCGCCGCAAAGATGACCGCTGTGGGTTTTGCGGGGTCAGGGATCTGCCTCACGACCCAGGCGCGCCAGCAGACGAAGGGCAGAAGGCAGAGGTACGCGGCGAGGGCGAACCAGAAGGCCGCCTGCCCAATATCCAGCCGCCCCGCAACGGGCGCGGACACGCTGGCGACCGCGATGCCCACGTAAACGATGAACCAGGAGGGGAAGACCTTCTTGATGGAAAAGCCCCTCAAAAAGCCCCAGCTGAACCACAGGATCAGGAGCGCGTGCCCGATCAGCCCGGCGTACCAGAGAGCCACACCTATGCTGGGGGCATAGGGCTTAACGTACCCCCCCAGCAGCATGGTCGCCATGGTGAAGGTCGGCAGGACACTCGCCGCCACAGGGTTCTCAAGCGGCTCCTTCAACTTTGTGTTGAGGACGACCAGCTTGAGCAGGTAAATCACATAGAGGACGGCCGCGATGCCCCCCAGGGCAAGGCGTATCCTCGGGTCATAGGACTGCACAAGGTTCCCCAGGGCAAGCAGGGCCAAAATAAGCCCCGCAATGGGGATGGGATAGCGCTTCAGAAACAAACAACTCACCCCACTATAATGTTGTTGTACAGCTGAAGGCTGAAAAATCTCAGCCTTTTCACTTATAGGATCACTGCATGGGAAAAGAGAATTGAAAAGTGAACGGTAAAACTACCTTACCCTTTC
>JAEEGY010000055.1 GCA_016280565.1 Fretibacterium sp. | reverse complement strand
TCCAGCCCCCAGCTGAGGCCCTTGGCGGTGGCCACGCCGATGCGCACCCCGGTGAAGGAGCCGGGGCCGCGGGCCACGGCGATGAGGTCCACCTCCCCCAGGGGCAGCCTGCAGCCCTTCAGCAGGTTCTCCGCCATGGGCAGCAGGGTCTCGGAATGGGTGAGGCCGCAGTTTTGCAGATACAGCCCCACGCATTTCCCCTCCGCCCAGAGGGCGGCGGAGGCGGCCGGGGCGGAGGATTCCAGAGCCAGGATCTTCATAGCATCCCCTCGACGCGGACGGTCCGCTCAGTGTCGCTTTTTCGCTCGAAATGCACCCGCACCGCGTCCTCCGGCAGGGCCTCCTCGACCCGCTCGCTCCACTCGACGACGCAGATGCCGCCCCGGTCCAGATAGTCCTCCCAGCCGATGCTGTAGAGCTCCTCGGCATTCTTCAGCCGGTACATGTCGAAGTGGAAGAGGGCCGGGTCGCCGGGATATTCGTTGACGATGGTGAAGGTGGGGCTGCTGACCGCCTCCTCGAGCTCCAGGCCCCGGGCCATGCCCCGGACGAAGGCGGTCTTCCCCGCCCCCAGGTCCCCGTAGAGGGCCACCACGGCCCCGGCGTGGAGGCATTTCGCCAGCCGCTCCCCCAGGGCCTCCGTCTCCGCCTCGGAATGGGTCTGAACGATCATCTGCCTGCCTCCTTTGGCCCTTCCTTGCCCATTTTATCAAGTAAATATATCACGGCGGCGCCCGCATTTCAAGATTTGTGTGCCGGAAAAAGAAACGCCCCGCGGAGGACCCGGTTCGGGCACTCTGCGGGGCGGCCGGAAATGCGCCGGTTATCTGCCCGAGACGGTCACGCCGTCGAAGGCGACGTAGGGCAGCGCCATGCTCCCGTCCTTCAGCAGGTCGCTGCTGACGGCCCGGACGTTTTTGAGCATCTCCGGCACGCAGGCGCTGATCATGGTCTCCGTCAGGGCGTCCGTCACCCTGCCGTTCTCGATGAGGAAGCTGTTCTTGGCGACGCCGGAGAATTCGCCGCCGGGAGAGGGCTCGCCGCCGGAGCAGCGCATCACCAGGACGCCCCTCTCAATGCCGGAGACGATCTCCTCCAGGCTCCGGTCGCCGGGGGCCATGACGAGGCTGTCCCCGGAGCCGGGGGCGCGGACGCCGCCCACCCGGTTGGCGCCGTACTGGCTCAGGAGGAAGCTCTCCAGCCTCCCGTTCCTGATGATGTCGAAATCCTCCGTGGGGTAGCCCTCGCCGGTGTAGCGCTGGGGGCAGACCATGTCGGGGGATCCGGGGCGCAGGGAGATGGTGACGCGCTCGTCCGCCACGACCTCGCCCAGCTTGTCCTTCCAGAGGCTGGTGCCGTCGATGAGGGCGCTGTCGCTGAGGAAGCTGTTGGCCACCGTGGACAGGACGATCTCCGCCAGGGCCATGGGGGCCAGCACCACGCTGCCCACGAACTTGCCCTCCAGGGGCCGGGCGTCCACCTGCTTCTCCACGTCGCCCAGCTCCCGCTCGATCAGGGCGCAGTCGATGACGGGCCTGTCCAGGGACCTGAGGGTCACGTCGCTGCCGTAGAAGGAGGAGCTCTTCTCCCCCTCATGGGCGGAGTACATCAGCTCGAACCGATAGGCGCCGGAGGAGACGCGGCAGACGACCCCGGCGGTGTTCTTGTAGACGGTCCGCTCGGCGTCGTGCTCGGTGATCATCTGCTCCATCAGGATCTTCGGGTGCCGCTCGGCGACGTCCTTCATCAGCTCCCGCGTCCGGGCAAAGAGGGCCTCCGTGTCGCAGTCGGGGCAGCCGTCGGCGAAGTCCTTCTCCCCGGGCTCCGAGCAGAACTCCCAGGCGTCGTCCGGCTCGGCGCTCTCGCAGGCGGCCAGGCTCTCCGCCACGGCGGCGCGCACCGCGTCCTCGTCGAAGCGGTTGATGTGGACCGAGCCCTTGCGCCTGTCCTTCAGGACGGTGACGGCCACATCCCGGTCAAAGAGGGTGCGCAGGAGGGAGAATCGGCCGCCGTCCACGTTGAATTCCCGCTTTTCGCTCTCGGAGACCTCGCACTGGGCGTAATCCGCCCCCCGGCTCCTGGCCTCCGCCAGGATCAAATCAGCAAGCTCTGTCAGTCTTTCCATCTCAGCGACCTCCGATCATCACTTTGCAGCGCAGGGCCGGT
>JAEEGY010000054.1 GCA_016280565.1 Fretibacterium sp. | reverse complement strand
ACCGCTGACGAAGAGCTGCGGCGGGACGCTGTACTTCTCCGGCCCGCTGTACAAGGGTGAGAAACTGCGCCTCTCCTACGGAACGAAGGGTTGCGTCCTTGGCGCGTCCTGGGAGGGGGCCCGGATCATGAAAGCATTCTACCCGGAGGCTACGTTCCTCTCCCTCTGCGCAAACCGAATCAACTACTTTCAGGACGAGGCTCACGTGGAATGGGATCGCTACCGCGAGTTCGCTCCGGATCTGACCTTCTGCCATGGTCACGGCGAGATCGCGTACCAGGGAGGGAAAGGCGGTGTGCTGAACAGCTCCATCGTAGCAGTGGGATTCCGTGAGGGATCGCTCCCTGCTGCCGAGCCCAGTGAACACAGGGACCGGTGGGATGAACTGCCTTTTGCGCCGGACGGCTTCATTCCTCTATCCTACAGAATGTCGCGCTTCCTGTGGGTGATGACGAAGGAGCTGGAGGACATGACAGTAAAAGCGGAGGCGGCAAACCTGGCCAAGTCCGTTTTCCTGTCCAATATGTCCCATGACATCCGCACGCCCATCAACGCGATTCTCGGTATGGATGAGTTGATCCTGCGGGAAGCCACGGAAAAGAAGATACTGGAATATGCCGAGAATATCCGCACAGCGGGGAACACCCTCCTGGGGCTGATTAACGACATTCTGGACTTCTCCAAGATAGAGGCCGGGAAGATGGAGATCATCCCCGTGGAGTACGAGACGGCCTCGGTGCTGAACGACCTCGCCAACATGATATCCCGGCTGGCGTCGGACAAGGGGCTCTCGTTCACCGTAAAGACAGACCGGGATATTCCTTCCACTCTTCGGGGCGACGAGCTCCGGCTGAAGCAGATCGTCACCAACATCCTCACCAACGCCGTGAAGTACACCGAGGAGGGCGGCGTCACCCTGACGGTGGGCCTCGAGCCCGCGGATGAGGGAAATGTTCTCCTTTCCTTCTCCGTGACGGATACGGGCATCGGCATCAAGGACGAAGACAGGGACAAGCTCTTCTCCCCCTTTGAACGTATCGAAGAGGGGCGAAACCACACCGTCGAGGGCACGGGGCTGGGCATGGCGATCACGACGCAGCTTCTGGCAAAGATGGGCAGCCGTCTGGAGGTCGAGAGCGAGTACGGCAAGGGCTCGACGTTCTCCTTCAAGCTGAAGCAGGAAGTGGTGAACCCGGAGCCCATGGGGGATTTTGAGGAGGCGTTCCGGAACTCTCTGGCCGAGAGGATGCAATATCACGAGAGCTTCCACGCCCCGAACGCGCGGGTGCTGGCCGTGGACGACATGGTCATCAACCTGGCGGTGTTCCGCGGGCTTTTGAAGCAGACCGGGATGCGTGTCGACACAGCCAGGAGCGGCCCGGAATGTCTCTCCAAGCTGACGAAAACCGCCTACGACATGATCTTCCTCGACCACCGTATGCCGGGGATGGACGGCGTGGAGACCTTTAAAAGGATGAAGGACCTGCCGGGGAACAAGAATCTCCACACGCCGGTCATCATGCTGACGGCCAACGCCGTATCCGGGTCCAAGGAGGAGTATAAATCCCTTGGATTCGCGGGCTACCTGTCGAAACCCACTAACCCAGTCGCGCTGGAAAAACTCCTGCGGCGCAGCCTTCCGCCGGAGAAGGTGCGGCTGGTTGATGAGAACGGGAACTCAGAGCCTGAGGACGCTTCGCCCGACACGGAGGAATTGCCGCAGGTCGAGGGGCTGGACTGGGGGGTGGCAGAGCTTCACCTGCCTTCGCGGGAGTTGCTCACCGGGGCGCTGCGGGACTTCTACAACGCGCTTGAGCCCCACGCCGGACGGCTGGACGCGCTGTTCCAGGAGAGGAACGAAGCGGAATACCGCGTGCTGGTCCACGGCATGAAGAGCGCCGCCGCCATGGTGGGGATCATCCCCCTGGCGGGAATGGCCAAGGTGCTGGAGTACGCTGCACGGGATGGGGACTGGGAGACGGTCTCCCGCCTCCACGACGTTTTTCTGAGAGAGTGGCGCAGCTATCAGGAAAAGCTGCGCTCCGTCCCCGGTGTGGAGTCCGGCGGACCGGCGGCACTGGACTTCGACCCGGAGGCTGTGAAGTCCCTGTTGTCCGATGTAGCTGAGGCTATGGACGAGTTCGACACGGACCGGGCGGACGACGCTGTGAAGGAGTTAGGGCGGTTCTGTCTGCCCCCCGCACTGGCGGAGGGCTTTGAGAAACTGCGGGCGGCGGTGCTGGATGTGGACGCGGATTCCGCCATTCGCATCACAGATGAAATGTTAAAGGGGTTTTAGCTGAAAATGAACGCTTTTGGAATGAGTAACCGGAGTTCCGATTTTGAGGAGACGTTCGACGGAGCGGGCATCAAGATACTGGCCGTGGACGACCACGGCCCCACGCTGCGGGTCATCAAGGCCATGCTGGAGGGGGCGAACTTCGATGTGACCATCACCAACTCCGGCCTGAGCGTGATGAAGGCCATTGAGAAGAGCCGGCCAGACCTGATTTTGCTGGATTATGAGATGCCGTTCTGCAACGGCCGGCAGGTGCTGGAGAAGATCCGCGCGGACAGCTCGACTTATGACATTCCCGTGGTGTTCCTCACGGGCATCAACGACCGCAAGTACATTGAACCATTGCTGGCGCTTCGCCCGGCGGGTTATCTCCTCAAACCGCTGCACAAGAAAAAGCTGCTGGAGGCCATCAAGAAAGCGCTTTATCCTGCCAGCGTGGAACCGAGCCCTATTGAGTAACCGGCGGGGGGGGCTTAATCTCGAATCCTGGGACACAGCCCCCCTTAGTTCTTTGCATTCATGGCTGGGCGGTAGGGCCCTCCCCTACCGCGTTTTGACCTGATCGTATTCCCAGATCAGCTCTTCGAGCGTTTGATACAGGTGCTCGGGCTCCACGGGCTTGGTCAGGTGGGCGTTCATACCCACCTGAAGTGATCTCTGCACGTCCTCGTCAAAGGCGTTCGCCGTCATGGCGATGATGGGGACGGTCTTGGCGTCCTCTCTTTCAAGCGCGCGAATCGCGGCCGTGGCCTGCAGCCCATCCATCTCCGGCATCCGAACGTCCATCAGGATTGCGTCATAGTGACCCGCCGCGCTGCGCTCAAACATCTCCACAGCAAGCCGGCCGTTTTCCGCGTGGTCGATCTCCGCCTCCTTCATGATGAGGAGCTGCTTCATGATCTCCGCGTTTATCATGATGTCCTCGGCGAGGAGGATGTGCCGTCCTTTCAATTCAGCGCGCCTCTTCTCGCGGTACAGGCTCATGTTGTTTTTCCTGGCGATGCGTTCGAACTCATCAATGACATTGGATGCGAACAGGGGCTTGGCCAGGAAACTGTCCACGCCGATATGGAGCGCCTCATCCACGATCTCATCCCAGTTGAACGAGGTCAGGATGATAACGGTGGTCTCCTTGTCATACCGCTCGCGGATACGCCTCGTCGTCTCTATGCCATCCATCTCCGGCATTTTCCAGTCCAGCAACACGAGGTTATACGGCGTGTGCTTGGTGTGGGCGACCTCCAGCATATTCAGGGCTTCCGCTCCGTTGAGGCACGTATCCGCCGTGATTCCCACCTCATCAAGGATAAGCCTCGCATGTTCGGCGGCGATCTCCTCGTCGTCCACCACAAGCACATGCATATCCTTCGGCTTGATATAGTTTGTTGCGGGGCCCTGATGCTCGCAATTCTTCAGGGTGACGATGACCGTAAACTCTGAGCCTCTGCCCTTCTCGGATTCAACGGAAATCGTCCCATTCATGAGCTCCACGATATTTTTTGTGATGGCCATGCCCAGCCCCGTGCTGCCGTATTTGTTGTTCCGGTTGTGGTTCTCCTGGGTGAACGAGTCGAATATCTTGGGGATGAACGACTTGTCCATGCCGATGCCCGTATCTTTGATGACAAATCTCAGCGTGGAATGGTCCTCATAAACCGCCGTGCGTTCCACCCTCAGCATGACGCGGCCTGGGGCCTCCGTAAACTTGATGGCGTTGCTGAGGATGTTGATGAGCACCTGCTTTAACTTCATGTCATCGCCGATGTAATAGTCACTGACGCCGCCGGCCACAACGCACTCATATTTCAGGCCCTTCTCGTCACATTGGGACATGACCATGGTGTTGAGCTGTTCAAGCATATTCCGGAAGGAGAATTCCTCCTTCCGAAGGATCATGCGTCCGGATTCGATCCGGCTCATATCAAGGATATCGTTAATCAGGCCCAGCAGATGTCTGGCGCTGCTACCAATCTTTTCAAGGTACTCGCGGGCCTCGGCGGGCAGGGCCTCGTTTCGGAGGGCGAGGCTGTTCAGGCCGATGATGGCGTTCATGGGCGTACGGATCTCATGGCTCATGTTGGAAAGAAACGCAGTCTTCGCCTTGTTCGCCTCTTCCGCAGCCATCAGGGCGGATGCCAGCATCTTATTGGT
>JAEEGY010000005.1 GCA_016280565.1 Fretibacterium sp. | reverse complement strand
TGCAACGTCCTTGATGGCAATGGCCAATCCCTTGACGCGAAGATCACCATCCCGTTCAGCCTGAAGGGTATGCCCAACCAGACCATCAGTCTGAACATGGGCGGTGACGGCGACAAGATGTATGGCGTGACACAGTTCGCCTCCGAGACGACGACCAAGGCTGTGTACCAGAACGGCTATCCTATGGGCATCCTGGAGGACTACTCCATCGGCACAGACGGCACCATCACGGGGAACTACAGCAACGGCCAGCGCATCCCGCTGTACCGTGTGGCGCTGGCAACCTTCGCCAACCAGCAGGGCCTTGAGAAGGTGGGCGAGTCCATGTTCCGCGCCACCATCAACTCCGGCAACGCGAACATCGACCCGGCGGGCCTGAACGGCAAGGGCACCATTCTCTCCCAGAACCTGGAGATGTCCAACGTTGACCTGACCGAGGAGTTCACTCACCTGATCATCGCCCAGCGCGGCTTCCAGGCCAACACCCGCGTCATCACCACCAGCGACCAGATCCTTGAGGAGGTCGTGAACCTGAAGCGGTAGTCCCGCGCAGTTTCGATCAACCCGTAAAAAAAGCGCCGCGGCCCTCAGGGGCCGCGGCGCTTTTATGCGGTATGTTAAAATAAAATGACAAGAAGGGGTCCCGGGTGGCCTCCACAAGGCGGCTTCGCCTCGCTCCGACACAGCCGACCGGCACAGCGCCGCAAAACCTTACGGTTTTGCGTAAGCTGGCTCGTCTGGCCGAGAACAGGGCTCATCATGAAACGGGGAGTCCGCCCTGCGGAAGGACGGTGATACGATGCGGAAACAACGTGAGTATCCCGGAAAGAAGCAGCGGCGAGACCATCTTCGGTGGATTGGATCTTTCGCCGCTGCTCTTTACTGGATGGTTCGCCTAATCCTTTTAATTTGGGATAGGCTTGCCGGATAGTCCGGGGGCATTTGAACCATTTTAGGGCTCCGGCTCCCCTTCGCCGCCCCCATTATAACACAAACAGCGGCAGGGATAACCCCTGCCGCTGTACCTCACCTTACCGCTTCTCAGCGGTGGACTTCCAATCAATGTGGAATTTCATGATCAGTCGTCCCAACGCCAAGTGTAACTTGACGCTAAGGCTTCTCCAGAACCTATGCATTTGAAGCTGCCCCCCTTTCAAGAAGGAGTGTCCGCCTCGCCAAAGGACGGACCTTACACCGCTGTCAAACGGCGAAGACTTTTGGGCTCCGGGAATGGCGATAGCTCCATCTGCTTCGGAATGGATACGGCGAAAGGATTATAACAGAAAAACCCTCTTTCCCATATTCCCAGAGTTGGCGTCTCTGAGGGGAAAAAGGGCAATCCTCTTGAAAAGAGGTCAGCTCCAAATGCATAGTTGTATTATACCACATATTAACAGCGCCGCGGCGGGTTGTGTGTTACAATGAGTTCAACGTATCAGGGAACTCCTCCTTGTCCCGGTGTCCGCAAACGCTATAAGCCGGTTGCCCCCTTGAACTCTCTTGCGCTGCGTGGCAAAATATAGGTACCTGCCCGTTCGCCGGTGACGGGACAGATGCGTATTATATTTTATTACAGGAGGCAACATAGCAATGAAGCGTTTAGCATCAGCAGCAGTATTGGTGATCCTTTCGTCAATGGCGGCGTTTGGCGCCGTGCAGGACTTCGGGGAATACACGCTCGACATCCCGGATGGCTGGACAGTCAAAATTGACGACAGCACCGCGGACAGGGTTCTGTATATTGCCAAGGACGACAAAAGTTCCTCAATGGAATTCTTTTACGAGTCAACGCTTGACAAAACTGTTGACGACCTGATTGAGGACTGGGCAGAGATGTGTGAAGGTGATTGTGTTTCAGCCCCGATACGCACAGATGACGGGTATCAATCCTACTCGTTCGAGAATGAGGAGGGAAAATCTGTTACATTCTATGCCCGTCAGATTTCAAATCCGAACGGCAAAACCCCCGGAATGTACATAGGCACCGAGATGGTGGGCAAGGACACAAAGACGATGATGGCGATCAGGGACTCCTTTGCCCTCAAAGGCGTGTCCGATACGTCAGACAAAGCCGTGTCCGATACGTCAGGCGGCAAAAAAGCGTCCGGCAGTTCCGTCGATGACGAGAGAGATGCCAATGGCAACACGAATCTGATTTGGGCAGCGGTGCAGGGGGACGCGAAAGCGGTCGACGCTCTGCTAGGGGCCGGGGCCGACCCGAACATTCAGAACAAATGGGGCATGAACGCGCTGATGTACGCTGCGGAGGGCAACCATGCGGACGCGATCATCTCTTTAGTGGAAGTCGGCACTGACATCAACGCAAAGAATGGCGAGGGCAGTACTGCGTTGATGATTGCCGCGATACACGGTTGCAAAGAGGCAATGGAGGCCCTGATGGACGCCGGCGCGGACGTAAAGGCCGAGAACAACGACGGCAAAAGGGCGGTCGATTACGCCAGGGAAAATGAAGCTCTCAATGGTTCCGCTGCTCTCAAGAAGCTTGAGGAACTCAGCAAATAATTTTTTGATCTGCCGCCTGATTGCCGGAGGCATCAGCACGCAGCAGGCACCGGTGCGTGGGCGGTGTATCCGTACCGTTTCGTAAGCAGTTTTTTCTCAATCGTTCAGAAAGGAATGAAGAAGCTATGAAAAAGAAGAGTTTTGTCCTGATCGTCGCAGCCCTTGTCGTGATTGTTGCGATCGCTTATGTCGGCATGCGTTTCATCAATCGCGGGACCGATATCAACGGCGTGACAACACTGGTGGAAAAGAACACAGTCATCATGAACGTGAAGCCCGGCAAAGATTTTGCCGGCGGTTCCGGCAAGCTCACCGTCGACGAGGGCAAGCGCATCCATGTGGAATACGCTCTTGACGCAGGCAGCTTTGACCTTGCGTTCTGCAAGGGGAGCAACGCTCTTGATGTGTTGCGGAGTGCAAAGCTGGATAGCCTTCCCGATGCGGGAGAAGTTTTCGGGAAAAGCGGCGTTTCTGGGAAAGGGAGTCTCGACCTTGATGCTGTCCCCGGCGAATATACGCTCTATTTCAATCCGCATGACACGATCGGCACGGCAACCGTGACCGCTAAAGCCCATTGAGGAAGAGCGTATAATACCTCAGCATATAGACGTTGTTATATATCAGACCTGTCCGATGGCATTAGTGGACAGGTCTGATTTTGTATTATCATGCACAACAATAAAAAAAGCCGGGGCCGAGGCCCCAGCCCGGATACCCTGACACGGCCTAGCCGCAACAGCCCCGGCTAAGAAATCATTTCTCCACGGTCATTTTGATGAAGCAAAAGACGCCTGCTTCCTCGGACTCATGGTCAGGTATAACCCCTATGTAGTAATCGCCGTTTTTAGCGGGAACAGTCCAGGGCCCTTTCTCGCCGGCTTTCTCATCGACGGGCAACAGTGAATCCCCAACGTTTCCAAACTCATTCGTCGCTTCTTTGATGACAAAGACGCCAGTCAGCTCTTTCCCGCCAATCGTAAATGATTTTGACGCTTTGACGGTCACAGGAGCCTCATCGCTTAAATTCTCCTTGAGAACACCAGCAAGCACCATCGGGTCATCATCCTGTGTCTCAAAGCTATAGGGCTCCGGGAGTTCGACCTTCCCCGCTCCACTGACAGGAGTATCCTTCCCGTTGATGGTGACGGTGAGCTGCCCCTTCAGTTCGGCCACAGAACCTGCAAAAGCTGAAGTCGCCATCAACAATAAAAGCGCGCATACTACAGAAAAACGTTTCACTTCATTCACTCCCTAAAATAAACTTCCCACCATCAGATGGGCCACCTATATTATAACTGTTTAGTGCCGTTTTGTGTTAAACATTCCGATCTTTTTGGGCAACACAATCGCCGCGGCCCTCAGGGGCCGCGGCGATTTAAGTTACCTACGTTTGCCTTAGAAGCTCGCGGCGCTCTGACCGGCGATGCGGCCAAAGACCACGAAGTCCGCCACCGCGTTGCCGCCCAGGCGGTTGCCGCCATGCACACCGCCCGTGATCTCGCCCGCCGCGAACAGGCCGGGGATGACCGAACCGTTGCCGCGGAGCACGCGGGCCTGCGGGTCGATCTTCAGACCGCCCATCGTGTGATGGATGCCCGCCGTGACCTTGACGGCGTAGAACGGCGCCTTGTCCAGAGGCGAGGCGAAGCTCGTCCGTCCAAAGGCCGCGTCGTTCCGGGCCTCGACACAGGCGTTCCAGTCCTTCATCGTCTTGTCAAGGGCCTCGGCCGGCACTTCGATCGCCTTGGCCAGCGCCTCCCAGGTGTCGCCCTGCTTCATGAAGCCCCGGTTGATGTAGCCCTTGATGACCGAGGAGGCGTCCGCCATCTTCTGGTCCACAATGAGCCAGGAGAAGGAGCCGGGCTGGGCGATCTCCGCCGCGGAGACCACGTCGCGCGTCCCCGTCTCGTCAGTGAAGCGCTTGCCCTCGCTGTTCACAAGGATGGCGCCGTCCCCGCGCAGACCCTCCGTGATGAGGGCGGCGGTGTCGAACTGCACCGTGGGGTGGATCTGGATCTGCTTCATGCCCGTCACCGCAGCGCCCAGCTCCTGGCCCATGACGATGCCCTCGCCCATAGCGCCGGGTGCATTCGTCGTCATGAAGCCCGCCAGAGCCGGGTTGAGGCGGGAGACCATGCTGAGGTTCGCGCCAAATCCGCCCGCAGCCAGGATAACGGCCTTCGCGCGGATGGTGATCTTGCCGGACTTGCCCTCGGCCTCAACTCCCGCGACGCTGCCGTCCTTGTTCATCATGAGGGTCTTGGCCGTAGTCTCCATCAGCATCGTGATGTTCTTCCGGGCCTTACAGGCCGCCTCCAGCTTGGGAACCATGTAGGCTCCCACGGACACGACCTTCTTCTCCTCGTTGAGCGGACGATGGATGCGCTTCACCGACGCGCCGCCAAAGGCCCCCACGGAGGTGAGGTCGATGCCCGCGGCGGTCTTGAGCCACTCGATCGCTCCGGCCGTGTGGGTGCAGAGGGTCTCCACCAGAGCGGGATCGTTCGTCCCGTGCCCGCCGATCAGCGTGTCAAGCTGCATGAGCTCCACCGTGTCGAAGTACCCCTTGGGGTCCGCCTGCCAGGCAGTCCACTGCTCGCGGACCTTGTTGGCCAGGGCCGTGATGGCCGGGTGGCCGGCCCACTTCTCCGCGGCGACAGTCAGGGTCTTCTCCACGCCGGCCTGCTCCTTGAACTCGTTCTTGTCCTGCTCCGGCGTGTGGGTGGCGTTCATGCCGCCGGTGGAACGGACGGAGTTGCCGCCCACGAGGGGCTGCTTCTCGATCAGGATGACGTTCTTCCCCGCGTCGGCGGCGGCGATAGCGGCCACCATGCCCGCTCCGCCCGCACCGATGATGGCGACGTCTGCTTCAGGCGTCTCGTCGAAGGCCGCCGAGGCGCTCTGACCGGCGATACGCCCAAAGACCACGAAGTCCGCCACGGCTGTTCCGCCCAGACGGTTGCCGCCGTGGACTCCGCCCGTCACCTCGCCCGCCGCGAACAGGCCGGGGATGACCGAGCCGTCCTTGTGGAGCACGCGGGCCTTCGTGTCGATCTTCAGGCCGCCCATCGTGTGGTGGATGCCGGGCGTGACCTTGATGGCGTAGAACGGGGCCTTGTCCAGCGGGTCGGTGAAGCTCGTCCGCCCGAAGTCCGGGTCGTTCCGGTTGGCGACGTAGACGTTCCAGTCGTTCATCGTCTTGACAAAGGCATCAGCGGGGATGCTGATGGTCTTGGCCAGCTCCTCATAAGTCTCGCCCTTGAACGTATAGCCCTTGTTGATGTAGCCCTTGATGACGGAGGACTCGTCCACCATCTTCTGGTCGATGATCAGCCACGCGAAGGACTCCGGCTGGGCGATCTCCGCCGCGGAGACCCGGTCGCGCGTCTGGACCTCGTCGTAGAAGCGCTTGCCTTCCTTGTTGACGAGGATAGCGCCGTCTCCGCGCAGCCCTTCGGTGATGAGGCTGGAGGAGTCAAACTGCACCGTGGGGTGGATCTGGATCTGGTCCATGTCGACAACGGCAGCCCCGACCTCCTGGCCCATGAGGATGCCCTCGCCCGTGGCGCCGGGGGCGTTCGTCGTCATGAAGCCCTTCAACTCCGGCTTGAGCTTCGCCACCATGTCCAGGTTGGCGCCAAAGCCTCCCGTGGCCACGATGACCGCTTTCGAGTGGATGGTGATCTTGTTGCCGGCTCCCCCCTCGGCGACGACGCCCGTGACGGCCCCCTTGTCGTCCGTCGTGATGCTCATCGCGGCGGTCTCCATCATGATCTTGATGTTGCTGCGGGCCTTGCAGGCCGCCTCCAGCTTTGGGATCATGTAAGCGCCCACGGAGATGACCTTCTTCTCCTCGTTGAGCGGACGGTGGATGCGCTTGACGGACGCCCCGCCCGCCGCGCCGGCCGAGGCGAGGTCGATCCCGGCGGCCGTCTTGAGCCACTCAACTGCGCTG
>JAEEGY010000053.1 GCA_016280565.1 Fretibacterium sp. | reverse complement strand
CCATGGGAGGAAAACCTATCGTTGCGCTGAACGTCGTGGGGTTCCCGACGAAGGCCCTGAGCCTCGACGTGCTCAAGCGCATCCTTGAGGGGGGCTTTGAGCGCACCCGGGCGGCGGGCGCGTTTCTGGTGGGGGGACACAGCGTTCAGGACGACGAGCCCAAGTACGGCCTTGTCGTTTACGG
Organism: Fretibacterium sp.; assembly: GCA_016280565.1. Lineage (GTDB taxonomy): Bacteria > Synergistota > Synergistia > Synergistales > Aminobacteriaceae > JAFUYV01. Next base: position 3,484 of record JAEEGY010000053.1, on the reverse strand, counting down.
CGAGGTGGAGCGCGACGCCATCTGGCGGACGGTGGGCGGCCGGCCGGGGGATAAGCTGGTCCTGACGAAGCCCATTGGAACGGGCATCGCGGTCACGGCCATCAAGGCGGATATGATTGAGCAGGAAGCAACGCGCACAGAGGCCATCCGCTGGATGACCACGCTCAACTCCCTTCCGCTGGATATGCCCGCCGCCCTTCACAGTGCCGTTTACGCCGGAACGGACGTAACGGGCTTTGGCCTGGCGGGGCACATTTTGGATATGCTCAGCGATGGGACGGTGGACTGTCGCCTCTCCCTGAGCGACGTTCCGGTCCTTCCCGGCGTCAAAGAGCTGGCGGACATGGGGCTGGTGCCGGAAGGGGCGTACCGCAACCGCGCGGCCTACGAGGCGCAGGTGGATATCGAGGGGACCTTCTCACGGTCCGCTTTGGATATGCTCTTTGACGCTCAGACGTCCGGCGGCCTGCTGCTGGCCGTGGCGCCGGAGAAGGCCGGCGAGCTCATCGCCTTTGCAAAGGAACGCGGATTCATCCACGCGGCCGTCATCGGGACTCTTACAGGAGGAACGGGACGGGTCCGCGTGATCTGACGCTCCATAAGTTGTGACTAAGGAGGTCCTTTAAATGTCTTTGAAAAAGCGTCTGCACATCCTGTTATGCGCCGCGTCGCTGCTGGCGCTTGCCTGTTCGCCCGCCTTGTCGGCGCTGCGTTTCCTTAACGAGCGCGAGGCCCATGTGGGGGAGGAGTACACCCTCTCGCCCGACCCTGCCTCCATCCCGACGGACGCGGTCATCGAGTGGTCCGTCAGCAGCAATGTCAAGTCCGTTCTGTTGAGGGCGGGAGGGTATGAGTGTGCCCTCACCCCTGTCGACACCTCTCCCATCCAGGTGACGGCCACCGTCCGGGACAAGACGAGCGGTTCCTCCATGGGCTCGATCACCAAGACGATCGTCCCCAGCGAGTTTGGCGTTGAGATCTCCATTGTCCCTGAGCCGGTCCTTCTGTGGAACCCCTTTGAAAGGAAGGAGACCGATGCCGGCGCGCTCCCCACGGGACGTCCCATCCACATCCGGGCAAAACTCAAGCCGTCGTCTAAGGAGGACCACACCTTTGCATGGACGGTGGACGCCGCCACGGCTGTCCTCAGTCAGGACGCCCAGGACCTTTTTATCCAGCGCAGCGAGACGGGGGATAGCGAGCTCTCCGTCAAAGCCTTCAATGCCGGCGGAGTCCTCATGGGGAAGGGCGAGAGTGTCATCACTGTTGCCCTGTCCCGGTCCACCTTTGCGGACTCGGCCCGGAGCAAACAGGCATGGCAGGACTGGCAGAAGGCTCAGGCCCTCTGGAAGGAGAAGAAGTACACGGAGGCTTTTGAGCTGGCCAATGGGGCCCAGGCCGCCGCTCCAAGGGATTCGGAGATCACGGGCGGAGTCAAATCCATGGCCTCGAACTACGCCCGCTACCTCAGGGGGGAGGAACTTCGCCGGAAAGCCGGGGAGCAGCGGGCCCAGAAGCTCTACGATGAGGCGCTGAAAAGCTGTCGCGTGGCTCAGGTGGTCTGGCCCACGCCAGAGGGCACGCAGATGATCCAGGAAACGGAGAAGGAGGCCGACGCGGACCGTGTCCTGCGCCAGAAGGCCAAGTGGCTGATGGACACCGCCTCCGCCTATGACCAGGAGGGGCTCTTCGATGAGGCCCTGGACTATTATGCGCAGACCCTGGCGCTCGTCTCCTCAGATGCGGTTGAGAAGCGCGTGGAGCGCATCAAAAACCGTCTGGCCCTTATTGCCGACGCGGACCGTTATGCTGCGGAGGGCGCAGCCCTTGAACGAAAGGGCCAGCTTGAGGAGGCTATCAACCAGTACAGCGCCAGCCTCACCAGCAACTCGGACCCTGCTCTGAGGCAGCATTTGCATGAGCTGCAGAGCGTCGTCTCCAGGCGTCAGAAGCAGGCCGCGCGACTCTACGACGAGGGCATGAAGCTGGAGCGGAAGGGCAGCAACGCCGAGGCCCTTCAGAAGTACCGCGAGAGCCAGAGGATGTGGGAGTCCGTGGGGACTCAGGACCGCATCGAGGAACTGGAGAAGACCGTCACGACCCCCTCAGCGCCTGTGCGCGGCCCTGAGGACGTGGGGCTGGGAACGCAGGCCGACGCGGCGCAGCTGATACGCCAGGGGGACACCTTGTATCTTCAGAGGCGTCTGGACGAGGCTGCCGCGTTCTATCGCAAGGCCCTCGCCATGTCTCCGGCCAATGATTCTCTGAGAGCCTGGATCAAGAGCCTTGAGGCCGTTCTTCGGGATCAGAAGGCCGCGAAGACCGCCAATGACCTTTTCCGGGCGGGCAACACCCTCTTCCGGGCGGGGAAAATTCAGGAGGCCATGGCCAAGTACAAGGCGGGGCTGGCCGCTCACCCCAACGCCGAGGTCGAGGCCTTCCTCAAGAAACAAGGCGTATCCGTTGAGGCGAACAAGACCGCTCAGTAAACGTCCGGCTGTTCCAAAGCATGATGCGGAAATGACGTCCTTGACGATGACAAGGGTGAGGAATAAAATAAAATAACAAGAAGTTAATAAGAAATCAATTAAAGAAAGGAAGAGATACAATGAAGAAACTGCTTTCTGTTCTTTTGGCGGCGGCAATGCTGGCAGCATTTGCCCCTATGGCGCTGGCCGCGCCGGAGCTGACGCTGATCATCGCGTCCAACCAGACCGACCTCACCAACCCCTACAGCTACGGCCTTGACAAGTTCAAGGAAGTGGCGGAGAAATTGTCCGGCGGCAAGATCGAGGTCGTCGTTCACAAGGGGACTCTGGGCGAGAACGAGTCCGAGCTGGTTGAGAAGCTGACCATGGGCGCGGCCGACCTGGTCGTCTCCTCCCCCGGTTTCATGACCGCCATCGGCGTGCCGGAGATCGACATCTTCTCCCTGGAGTATCTGTTTGACAGCTTTGAGCACTGGGAGAAGTGCCTGGATGGGGAGTTCGGCACGGCCATGAAGGACATCGTGCTGGAGAAGACCGGCAACCAGTTCCGCATCATGGGCTATTGGTCCTCCTCCGTGCGCGACGTTTACGCCAAGAAGCCCGTCAAGACCCCCGAGGACATGAAGGGCCTCAAGATCCGCATCCAGTCCGCCCAGGTCCAGCAGGCGTTCTTCAAGGGCTGCGGCGCGATCCCGACGTCGGTGGCCTGGGGCGAGCTCTATCAGGCGCTTCAGCAGGGCGTGGTGGACGGCGCGGAGAACGACTACACCAACTTCACCCTCAAGGAGCACCACAAGACGCCCAACGGCAAGTACGTCTCCGAGACGCACCATGACTTCACCACCCGCCTGTTCCTCATGAACGGCGACAAGTACAACGCCCTGACCGACGAGCAGAAGAGCTGGATCGACCAGGCAGCGGCGGCCTGCACGGCGGAGGAGCGCGCCATCACCTACAAGATGTTTGGCGAGTCCAAGCAGAAGGCCATCAACGAT
>JAEEGY010000052.1 GCA_016280565.1 Fretibacterium sp. | reverse complement strand
TCCATGATTTTGTCTTCTCCTTCATCAATGAGCACGTAATAGACAACAAAATTCTTTACGTAAATTCTATAATAAGGGTATTTCCTTTCTTTGATGGAGAAATGCCTGCCAAATGCTTCTGGGTTAGAACGTCTCGCTAAAATAGCTGCCTCCACGGCGTCGAGCAGATCGCTCGCGGCTTGAGGTTTTTGAAGATGTTGAGTAATATACAGTGTCTTTTCCGCAAGGTCCTCATAAAATAAAGGCAGATAACGCAGCTTATAAACTCTGTCCATCGCTTATCCTTTTCCGCAGTCCCGCAAACACTTCTTCATGCGTCAGCCTGACCGGGCTTCCTTCGGCTTGGATGTCTGCCTCATCCAAGGCAAGTTCCACAGCATCCGTACAGCCTTCCCAGCCCTCAAGATACTCTTCCAAAGCCTCTGTTATCAAGACGGTCGTATCTCCACTCGTCTCCCTTTGCCAAAGGCCGACCCGCTCCTCAAGCTCCGGCGTAAGGTCTATCGTGATTTGAGACATTGATGATCACCCCCTGACTTGATTATGATACCTCGCTCACATCGCCAGCTGCTCGCCAAGGAAACGCATCAACGCGGGCTCGTCCGCCTGGGCGAAGTCCGTCACGTCGATAACGTGTGTCGGGCCCAGGTTGATGAAATAATCCTTCTGCCGGCAGTCCTCTGTGTACTCCTCCAGCGAGAGACGGCGGGCCAGCACCCTTTCCCCGTGCAGATGATAGGTGCTGCACAGGTGCCCCGGGTGCCGCCATCCGTTCCCATCCCGCCGGGCAAAGCGGGCCCACATCACCGCCGGGTCCCCCGTCAGGACGATCGTGACGGGCTGGTAGCCGTGGGCCGCGGTCAGCCTCTTCAGCGCAGGGACGTGCTTCCGGCAGAAGGGATACTCGATCATCAGGTCCGCGCCCGAGGACATCGCCTCATCCAGCTGCTCCCAAAACGCCTCCAGGCAGCGGTCCATCAGTATCCTCTTCTCCGCCTCCCCGTCAAAGCCCTCCCGGTCGAACCACGCCTCCTTCAGCGTGTCGTAGGTCAGCAGGCGCAGTTCAGGAAAGGCGCGCAGGATCTTTTCGGACATGCGGCTCTTGCCGGAGCCGGGATAGCCGGTCAGGATAACCAGATGCCGCATCTAACACTGGTGGCCGGGGAGCCCGTACAGCCGCTGCACCACGTTCATCAGCAGGTGGACCAGGACCATGTGCATATCCTCCACCACCTGCATATTGTCCAGCGGGACGTAAAACACCACGTCCGCCAGCTCCTTCACCTTGCCGCCGGAGTAGCCTGTCCAGCCCACCGTTTTGACACCCTGCTCCTTCGCATAGCGAATAGCGTTGACTACGTTGGCACTGTTGCCGCTGCCGCTGATGCCGATCACCAGGTCATGTGGCTTCAGCCTGCCGCGGAGCTGGAAGCGGAAGACCTCCTCATAGCTGATGTCGTTGGCGATGGACATGAGGGTGGCCATATTGTCGTTCAGGCAGTAGAAGTGCCACTTCTTGTCCACGTACTCGGAGATGCCCTTGTTGAAGTCGTTGGCCGCGTGGGAGGCCGTGGACGCGCTGCCGCCGTTGCCACAGATGTAGATGGTCCCTTCGTGCTCGTAGGCGTCCAGCACCGCGTCCACCACATCGTGTATTTCCTTCTGGCTCAGGGCCTCCAGCGTCTTCTTCTCCAGCGCCAGATAGTCCTGGCTGTATCGCGCTTTGTCATCCATAATGAACCACTCCTTTCAGGTATGTCAGGATATCACAAATGACAGAGTAAGGGAACTCGGAAGCCCTCGCATCAGATCAGATCACATGCACATCTGCAATATCCAGGTCCAGCCACGCCGTCTCCCCCGGCTCGTAGATGCGCCGGGTCTTGGGGTTGTTCTCGTGCACCGTGAAGCGGTTGCCGTCGATGTCCAGCTCGTAAAGCTGGTAAGATCCCATGAAGGTGGAGAGTGTGACCTTCGCTTCAAAGAGCCCATCCTCCTGCACGCTGCACGCCTCCGGACGGATGATGAGCGTGCACTCGCTCCCCGGCTGGAAGCTGCGCTCGCAGGGGATGCCCGCCAGCTCGCGCCCCAGCACGCTGGCGGTGAGGGCGTTCCCCTCCTGGCTTTTTACTGTCCCGCGGAGCGTGTTGGCCGTGCCAATGAAGTTGGCGGAGAACTCGCTCGTGGGGTGGTAGTAGACCTCCTTGGGCGAACCCATCTGCGCGATCTTGCCGTCCTTCAGGATGACGATGCGGTCGGACATGCTCATGGCCTCCGCCTGGTCGTGGGTGACGTACACCGCCGTGATGCCGACGGCGCGCTGGATCTTGCGGATCTCCGTGCGCATCTGGACGCGCAGCTTGGCGTCCAGGTTGGACAGCGGCTCGTCGAAGAGCAGCACCCCCGGCTCCATGACCAGGGCACGGGCCAGGGCCACGCGCTGCTGCTGCCCGCCGGAGAGCTCGTTGGTGTGGCGGCTCTCCAGCCCCTCCAGCCCGGTCATGGCCAGGATGCCCATCACCTTCTCCCGGATCTCCTGCCGGGACAGCTTTTTGATCTTCAGGCCGTAGGCGATGTTGTCGTAGACGTTCAGGTTGGGGAACAGCGCGTAGGTCTGAAAGACCATCGCCGTGTCCCGCCGGTCTGGCGTGAGGTGGCAGATGGACTCACCCCCCAGCCGGATATCGCCGCCGGTGGGCCGCTCAAACCCGGCGATCATGCGCAGGGTCGTCGTCTTGCCGCAGCCGGACGGGCCCAGCAGAGTGACGAACTCCCCCGGCTGTATCTCCATCGAAATGTCGTCCACGGCGTGGACGTCGCCGGTGTATTTGTTTGGGTAAACTTTCTCAAGGTTGATGATGGAAAGCCCCTTTGCACTCATCTCAATAGCCCTCCTTCGATCGTTGACTAAAGCTCCTTGCCGCTGAACAGGTTGATTTGATCCTGGGTGCTGCGGCCGAGGTGGTTCAGAGCCCAGTTCATCAGCCCCACCGCCGCGAACACGATGAGCATCAGCAGGGTGGACAGCGCGGCCGCGTAGCTGAACTGCCCCTTGTCCACGTGCTGCATCACGCGCACGGTCAGCAGGTTGTAGTTGGCGGATACAAGGAAGATCACCGCGCTGATGGCGGTCATGCTCTTGATGAAGCTGAAGACCAGGCCGGTGTAGAACGCCGGGCGGATCAGCGGCAGGGTGATGGACGTGAACACGCGGGCCGTCCGCGCGCCCAGGTCGCTGGCCGCCTCCTCAATGCTGGGGTCGATCTGCCGCAGGGCGGCCATGGCCGAGCGGACCCCCACGGGCAGCCTCGTCATCACCAGGCAGATAATCAATATCCAGAGGGTGTTGGTCAGCACCAGCGGCGGCGTGTTGAAGGTGAGGATGTAGCCCAGGCCAAAGACCGTGCCGGGCACCGCCATACCCAGCATGGAGACGTACTCCATGAGCTGCCGGCCCAGGAAGCGCTTGCGAACCACTAAGAAGGCGATGACCATCGCCAGCACCCCGCCTATCGGGGCCGCCAGCATCGCGATGATCAGCGTGTCCTTCACCGGTTTCATGCTGTAGTTGAAGACGTACACGTAGTTCTTGAGCACAAGCGTGTAGTCGGCCCCCCAGGTCTTGAAGAAGGAGGAGAGGACAAGGAACACGTAGAACAGCAGCACCCAGAAGGAGGTCAAGAGGCACAGCGCGTTGGTGGGGATCATGAGCCTGGGGTCATCGATCATCTCCCGGACGCGGCTGGCCTTGCCCGTCAGCGTCACATAGGAGCGCCGGTCCAGGATGGCCTTCTGAAGCACGAAGACCCCCACTGTCACCAGCAGCAGGATGGTGGCGATGGCCGTACCCGCCTGCTGGTTGTAGTTGCCAATGGCCTGAACGTAGATCTGTGTGGCGAGGGTGGTGTAGTTGCCGCCCAAAATCGTCGGGTTGGAGAAGTCCGTGGCGGACTCGATGAAGGAGAGCAGGAACACGTTGGCCAGCCCGGAAGCCAGCATGGGGATCTGGACCGTCCAGAACACGCGGAAGCGGCTGGCCCCCAGGTTGCGCGCCGCCTCCTCCATGGAGACGTCGAAATTCTCCAGCAGGCCGTCCAGCGTCATGGCGGCGATGGGGAAGAAGGTCATCGTCTGCACCACCACCAGGCCCCAGAAGCCGTAGATGTTGAAGTTGCGGAGGCCCAGCAGCCGGTAGGTGATGAGCCCGCGGCGGCCCAGCAGCGTGATGGCGGAGAAGGCCAGCACGAAGGGCGGGGAGATGATGGGCAGGATCTCGATCATGCCGTAGAGCTTCTTGAAGGGGCTCTTGACGCACTGCCTCGTGTAGGCGAAGAGGAACCCCAGCACCGTGGAGAGGACGCCCACCACCGT
>JAEEGY010000051.1 GCA_016280565.1 Fretibacterium sp. | reverse complement strand
TCGGCCACTTGGGGCCCGATGCGCGGCACCACCAGCGCCGCCAAAAGACCCAAAATCACCACGACTACCATGATCTCAATCAGCGTGAAGCCCGACCGCCGTCTCATGAAGACCTTACGTTTCTTTGTCTCCTGCAAGTTAAACCCTCCTCGGATTTTGATATTCTTACTTCACAATGCCGGCCAGGTCAAACACCGGCGTCAGGATCGCCAGCACGATGAACCCCACGGTCACGCCCAGGAAGAGTACCATCAGCGGTTCCATCAGCGTGGAGACGCGCTCCATGCGGCTCTGGGCGATCTCCCGGCACTGATCGGAGACGTTCGCCAGGGCCTGGGCTAAATCGCCGCCCATCTCTCCTACGCGGATGACAGCGACGGTGTCCTCCGCAAAGCCCACCTTCTCCAGCGCCTTGTCAAAACGGTGCCCGGCCTTGACCATGTCCGCACAGTCCAGCCAGCGCTGTTTCTTCACGTCCATGGATGACGCCATGCGCAGCGCCTGGACCAGCGGAATGCCGGACCGCAGCAACGTGCTGATGTGCGACATCACCAGGGCCAGGTTGAGCTGGCCGCGAATGCCCCGCATAAAGGGCATATTGATGCTCTTGCCCTTCCGCTTCATCCACAGGAACAGGACCAGGAGCCCCAGCGCGATCCAGAGCCCGTAGTCCATCAGGAAGGAGGACATCCCAAGCAAAAGGCGCGTCGGCAGGGGCAGGGTCTGGTGCATATCCTCAAACAGCTCGGAGATCTTCGGGACCACATAGGTCAGCATGAAAGCGACGACCCCCACACCCACCACCGCCATGACGATAGGGTAGGTCATGGCCCCGCGGATCTTGCGGCGAAGGCCGTCCTCCAGCTTGAACTGATTTGCGGCCTCCTCCAGGACGGAGATGAGGGATCCGCTCTGCTCGCCGGACTCCGCCACACGCCACAGGCTTTCCCTGAATGCGCCGCTCTCGGCCAGGGCCGTGTGGAACTTCCGCCCACCCTCCACCTCGGCCAGCAACTTCTCCAGGGCCGGGCGCATGTGCCGGTCGCGGGCCTGCTTCGTCATGATGCGCAGCGAATCCGCCAGCGGCAGGCCCGATTTCAGGTACGACGCCAGGCTCCGGCAGAAAAAGATGTGCCCCTCCAGCGGCAAAACTTTTTGCTTCGAGGGACCGGTCTTCTTCTCAACAGCGGCGACGTCCACCACGACAATGCCGCGTTCCGTCAGGCGCTCCACGGCCTGCATGGATGACGAAGCATCAATGGTTCCCTTTGTTGATTTTCCTTTTGCGTCGTAGCCGGAGTAGCTGAAGTAGGGCACGGCTTATTCCTCCCCCGCCACGCGGACCAGCTCGTCCGGGGACGTGAGGCCGGACTGCACGGCGGAGAGCCCAATTTCCCACAGGGTCTTAAACCCGTTCTTCCGGGCTACCTCCCGCAGCTTCGACGCCGGCGCGCCCCCCACAAAGGCCTCCTGCACGGCCTCGTCCACCACAAACTGCTCGTAGAGCCCCACACGGCCCCGGTAGCCCGTGTTGTGGCACTCAGGACAGCCCACGGGCTCAAAGGCCCGTGTAAGGCCCTGCTGGGCCATCATCGCCGGGGGCTCGATTTCGCGGCGGCAGTGCGGGCAGAGGCGGCGGGCCAGGCGCTGGGCCACGGTGCCGATCATGCAGCTTGCGGCCAGGTAGGGTTCAATGCCCATATCCACCAGGCGGATGATCGCTCCAATGGAGTCGTTAGTGTGCAGCGTGGAGAGCACCAGGTGTCCCGTCAGCGACGCCTGAACGCCGATGTGCGCCGTCTCGAAGTCGCGCATCTCTCCGATCATCACGATGTCCGGGTCCTGACGGAGGATGGAACGCAGTGCCGAAGCAAAGGTGACACCCGCTTTCTCGTTTACCTGGATCTGCGCCACACCGGGCAGAGCATACTCCACGGGGTCCTCGACGGTGATGATGTTCACCTCCGGCCGCGCCAGGGCCTGAAGGATAGCATAAAGGCTTGTGGATTTTCCGGAGCCCGTGGGGCCGGTGAACAAAATCATCCCATGGGGCCGGTGGATGAGCTGGTCCATGATGTTTCGCTCCCGCTCCTCCATGCCCAGGTCCTCCAGGGTCATCAGGCCGTGCCCCTTGTCCAGAAGGCGCATGGCGATCCTCTCGCCGTACTGGGTGGGGACAAGGCCGACGCGGACATCCACCGCGCGGTCGCCCAGGGTGATGCCGATACGGCCGTCCTGGGGGGCCATGTGCTCGGCAATGTCCATCTTCGCCATGACTTTAATGCGGCTGGTGAGGGGGGCCTGGTGGGAACGAGGAAGGCGCAGACGGTCCTGGAGCACGCCGTCGATGCGGAAGCGGATCAGCACCTCATCCTCGTAGGGCTCCACATGGATATCCGTAGCCCGCTGGCGCAGGGCATCCACAAAGAGACCGTTCACCAGGCGGATGACCGGCACGTCCACGGAGTCGCTGAGCACGTCCTCGCGGGTCAGGTCATCGATGTCCTCAATGCCCTCCATGTTCTTGGCGGCCTCATCCGCCGCCACGCTGCGGAGATCGTAAAGGGTACGGAGCAGGTCGCTGATCTCCTTCTCGCCGCGGATCTCAACATCCACGGGATAACCCAGCGCCACACCCAGCATCTGCGCCTTAGGCCAGGCCTCCAGCGACGGGGCTCCCACGATCAGCACGCCGTCCTCTACACGAAGGGGGACCACTCGCCCCTGACGAAGTACGTCAAGCCCCATCCCCTCCGGCAGCAGGGCGGAGACCTCCTTCGCGTCCGGCAGAGGGGGCAGACCCGCCTCCGGCTGGGGCTCGCCCTCCGCCGGGAGAGGGGCCGTTGCCTCCTCAGGGGTCTGACCCCGCGCTTCTTTTTCCAAAGTTGTTTCCAACTCGGACATCTCGTCCCTCTCAGTGTTTCTTTCTGAGGCTCTGCTGATAGAGCTCACGGAACCGCCGGTCCGTCTCAGACTCGATGGGGCTGATATCCAGGCTTCTCAGGACACTGCGGGTCCCCGCCGGGAACAGCTTTTCCACCTCAGAGGAATCCGCAGGAATAAAG
>JAEEGY010000050.1 GCA_016280565.1 Fretibacterium sp. | reverse complement strand
GCTACATCGGTTATTGCGAGTTCACCGAGGCTCTGGAAGCGCAGTACGAATCTAAGGCCTTTGGCACGGCGCTGACAGCGGCGGCGGATGTAAAACCCGAGTTTTTAACACCTGAAAATATCCCGCCACAGGAGCAGCAGTTGATGTTCCAGCTTCTCACCCAGGAATGGCAGCTCCTGGCGGACACCCAGGACGCCACGTTCATCTATATCATTCAGCCAGACCGCACGGATTACGGACATATCCGCTTCATGATAAGCGTGATGAACTCCTCCGCCCATTACGATCATTTCCCCACCGGCTATGTCCGGCCCACGACGAACGAGGAATATCGTGAGGCCTACAGGGCGCTCTGCGAGGGGAAGCAGGATCGGGCGACCATCTTCCGTGACCGCGGCTACATCGAAACGGGACATCACATCACCGTCATCATCCCACTTCATGGCCGGAGCGGGGAGGTAGCGGGCCTTCTCTGCGTCCAGCGGCAGATGAACGAGCTGCAGACCGTCCGGGGCGCCTATGTGCGTCATGTGCTGGCGGCCACGGTCTCCCTTATGCTGGTGGCGCTGCTTCTCTACGGCTGGTATCTGCACCAGCGTTTGCTGAACCCGATCCAAAAGATCGCCGGCGAGGCCCTGCGTTTCGCGCGGGAGAACACGCACCCCTCCGTTCCGCTGGGGCGGAGCATCAAGGGCCCTGACGAGATAGGCCAGCTGGCCCGGACGATCGACCAGATGGAGACCGAGATCCGGGACTACATCGAGAACCTCACCCGCGTCACGAAGGAGAAGGAGCAGATCCAGGCGGAACTGAACGTCGCCACGCAGATCCAGGCGGATATGCTGCCGCAAAAGTTCCCGGAATGTAAGGAGTTTGCCCTCTACGCCACCATGACCCCGGCCAAAGAGGTGGGCGGGGACTTCTATGACTTCTTCCTGATAGACGAGGACCACCTGGCGCTGGTGATCGCCGATGTGTCCGGCAAGGGGGTCCCGGCGGCGCTGTTCATGGTCATCGCCAAGACGCTCATTGAGATTCGGGCCATGATGGGCGGCTCCCCCTCGGAAATATTGGGGGACGTGAACAACCGGCTCTGCGAGGGCAACGAGGCGGGGCTCTTTGTGACGGTGTGGCTGGGGATACTGGAGCTCTCGACGGGAAGGGTCACCGCCGCCAACGCGGGTCACGAGTACCCGGCCATCAAGCGCACGGATGGGGCCTGGGAGCTGATGAAGGACAAGCACAGCCCCGCCGTTGCGGTGCGCGAGGGAATGACATTCCGCGAAGCGGAGTTTGAGCTGCGCCCCGGCGACAGCCTCTACCTCTACACGGACGGTGTAGCGGAGGCTACCAACGTGGAAATGAAACTCTATGGCACGGACCGCATGATCGACGCGCTGAACCACCACGCAGAAGAGACGGTGGAGGAACTTCTCCCGTCCATGAAGCGGGAAGTGGACGCCTTTGTGGGGGATGCGCCACAGTTTGACGACATCACCATGCTGGGCCTGCGGTATTTCGGAACAAGTGAAGCAGAGTGATTCCTTAATACTTAAGGAGGATTTTTTTCATGAGGAAGTTGCTGTGCGCGGTGTTGTTGGTTGGGGTGTTTGTGACTTCGGCCTCGGCCTGGACCGTTGGGACGTTCTCGAGGATGAATGCGGCGAAAAAGGTATTTATGATCGGCATGAAAAAGAAGTAACGCAGAAAGCACCGATGGAATGGGGACGGAGGCACTCCGTCCCCCCTCAGGTCTGCTAAAATAATTAAAGGATCTTATCTCTCAGGAGGGTGATGAAGATGAAGAAAGGAATGTGCGTGTTTCTTGCGGGTTTGATGGTGCTGATGACGCTTGCCGCGTCGTTGGCCTTCGCTGCGGAGGGTGGTCTGAAGATTGCCCTCTTCTCCTCGCCCAGCGATGTGCGCGACGGCAGCTTCAACGAGAACAACTACAACGGGGCCCTGGCCTTCCTCAAGGACCACCCGGATGCCTCTGTGACGCCGCTGCAGGAGAAGACCGGCGACGTGACGGCCGCGCTCAAACTGGTGGAGGAGGTCGTGGCGGACTATGACGTCCTTCTCTGCTGTGGTTTTCAGTTCTCCGGCATCGCCGAGATCGCGGAGGACAACCCGGAGGCCCGTTTCATCCTTGTGGATACCTGGCCCACAAACCCGGCAGGGCAGGAAGTGGAAGTCGAAAACCTCTACGCCATGAAGTTCAGGGAGCAGGAGAGCGGATTTTTGGCTGGCATGGCCGCGGCCCTCTGCTCAAAGACAAAGAAGGTCGCCGTGGTGAACGGCATTGCCTTCCCCCCGAACGTGAACTATCAGTACGGTTTTATGTCCGGCGTCAATTACGCGAACCGGCACTACAGGGCCGGGGCGGAGATCGTTGAGCTACCCTCCTACTCGGGGACGGACGTGACCGGGGCCAACGTGGGCGGCAACTATGTGGGTTCCTTCTCCGACATGGTGAACGGCAAGG
>JAEEGY010000049.1 GCA_016280565.1 Fretibacterium sp. | reverse complement strand
TCTCAGTCCACGCTCCAGAGGACGGAATTGAAGGCCAGCATTGATGGTATCGTCTCGGCCCGCAACGTGGAGCCTGGCGAGATCGCGGAGGCTGGGAAGGTCCTTCTCTCCATCGTGAACCCCAGGGAGATGGAAGCGGAACTGATGGTCTCCAAGAAGGACGTAGCAAAGATAAATAAGGACACCCTGATCGACGTTATCGTCGACAGCACACACAGCCAGGGCTGGGTGAAGCGCATCAGTCCGGAGGCGCAGTCCGGCTCCGGACTGTACCCCGTGGTGGTGGGCCTGCCGGCGGATAGCGGCATCCTGCCCGGCACGTACCTTGAGGGCCGGTTCCGCGTGGATCATCAGCCAAGCGTGATCGTCATCCCCTCGAACGTGGTCATCTACCGCGGCGACACGCAGTCCGTCTACGTTGCCGTCAAGTCCGGGGAGGGATTTGTGGCAAGGCTTACCCCCATCACCACCGGCGAGGGACGCGATGGGCAGGTGGTCGTCACGTCAGGCCTGGGGGCCGGGGATGAGCTGATCGTCAGTGGCAACCGGGTCCTGTACGACGGCGTGGACATCACGAAGAATGCTGGCGTGGCGGAGGCCCCCCAGTCGTCCCGGGTCCAGCCGCGCGGCGAGAGCGCGTTAAATTCTTCGCGCGGCGTGAGCGCGTCAAATTCTTCTCAGGAGGTCCGCGGATAATATGCGCGGCTTTATCCGGTTTTGCATCTATCACCCCGTCTTCACGGGGTGTTCTGTCATTATATGGATATTGTTAGGCATCAGCAGCTACTTCACGCTGGGCGTGACGCTCTATCCCAGCGTTGAGCTGCCCTTCGTCCTTGTCCGCACCACCTACACGGGCGCGGGCCCCAACGAGATCGAACAGCTCATCAGTAAGCCCCTGGAAGACGCCCTGGCGGATCTGGAAGGACTGAAGACCATTGAGACCTACTCCGTGGAGGGGACGTCCATGGTGGCTGTTGAGATGGAGTCGGGCACAAATCCGGACCTGGCCCTGGTGGATGTGAACAACAAGGTGAAGGCCAAGGTCCCCGATTTGCCGGACGACGCTAAGGAGCCGGTCTCGTCGAAGTTCGACCTCAGCTCCCAGCCCTTCCTGATCATCTCCTTCACGTCTCATCTGCCGGAGAAGACGGCGAAGAAGATCATCGAGGACAGGATACAGCCCATCGTGGCCCGCGTGGAGGGCGTGGGGCGCGTGGACGTGACGGGCGGCCGGGACCGCGAGGTGCAGATCATGCTGGACCCCGCGGCCCTCAGCGACTACGGCATCAGCTATTTGCAGGTGTGCAGCGTTGTCGCCGCCAACAACGAGACCACGCCCTCCGGCTATATCACCCAGAAGAAGGACGAGGTCTCCCTGCGCCTGATGGGGGAGTTCAACGATGTGGAGCAGCTTGAAAACATCCTGATCCCCACAAAGGCGGGGACCCCGGTGCGCCTCTCCATGCTGGGAGAGGTGCTGGACGCGGAGTCCGACCAGCGCGCCCTTGCCCGGGCGGACGGCCAGCCCGTGGTCCAGCTCCGCATCAGCCCGCGCTCCAACGCGGACGTGGTCGAGGCAGGCCGGCAGATCAAGCGTCTCATGGCCCGGGAGATGAAGAACTTTCCGGACTTTGAGTATCAGTATACCCACGACGACACCTCCTTCGTGGAGTCCTCGGTGAAGAACATCATCCGGGACACGGCCATCGGCATCGCGCTGACGGCTCTGGTGATCTACCTGTTCTTAGGCCGCTTCTCGGCGACGTTCATCGTGGCGTTCTCCATGCCCGTGGCCTTCGCCGCGACGTTCGTGCCGCTCCAGATCCACGGTTACACTCTGAACCTGATGAGCACCCTGGGGCTGGCTCTGTCCATGGGCACGCTGGTCATGAACGCCATCCTGATCATCCAGAACGTCTACCGCTTCCGGGATATGGGCTATGAGCCCTTTGAGGCGGCGGAGGAAGGCACGGTGGAGATCTCCATGTCCGTGCTGGCGGGGGTTTTGACCAACCTGGGCGTGTTCATGCCCGTGGCCCTGATGAGCACCATCGCGGGGCAGTTCCTGAAGCCCTACGCCGTGACGATCGTTTACGCCACGGTGTTCTCCCTGTGGGTGACCATGGCGGTGACCCCCTGCCTGGCCGCGCGCATCAGGAAGCGTCCCGGCGACACCGGCGAGCTGTCCCTGATCAGTAAGATTTTGACGGGCTGGTGGAACTGGTTCTTCGACGGATTCCGCGACCTGTTCTTCATCCTGCTGCACTTAGCGATGAAATTCCCCCTGACGGCCGTGCTTCTGACGGTGCTGGCGACGTATGGCTCGCTCAAACTGGGCGGCTTTTTGGGGACGCAGTTCACGCCCACCATGGACGACGGCACGGTGCGCATCACCCTGACGCTGGACAACAACTCCTCCATGGCCCGGACGACGGACCTGGTCTATCAGGTGGAGGACTACATCAACACGCTGCCGGAGAGGAAGTACATCCGTAACGTGGTCTCGACGGTGGCGGGCTCCATGCGCAGCCGTTCCATCAACGAGGCGCAGGTGGCCCTCTACATGAACGACGACCCCAAACGTCCCTCGACGGAAGAGGTGGCGGATAAGATACGCCCCTGGCTGGCGACGCTGCCAGGCGTGCAGACACAGACGGCGGCCACTCGAAGCGGCTTCAGCAACCCCATTGAGATCCAGGTGAAGGGCGACGACCTGAATGAACTTTACAACATCGCGGAGGAGATCCGCGCCCGGGGCCGGAACGTCCCCGGCGTGCGGGACCTCCGGACGGAGATGGAGATGGGCAAGCCGGAGCTTCAGATACATCCCATCCGCTGGCGTCTTGCGCCGCTGGGGTTGAACATCGCCGACCTGGCTGGCATCATCCGTGGTTACCTGATCGGCCGCGACGCGGGGAAGTTCCGTCAGGGGGGCTATGAGTACGACATCAAGGCGCGGATCGAGCGCAGAAAGGCCAGCGATATCTTCACGGCTCACGAGCTGCCCATCATGACAGGCTACGGTCTGGTGCCGCTGGATGAGATGGCGGACGTGGCCTGGGGCGACGCCCCGACGGAGATCCGCCGGGTGGAGCGCCAGCGGGCCGTGGTCGTGACCGGGAGTGTACGCTACATCACGGCGGGCGAGGGCAACGCCAAGATGCGCGCGGTGGTGGAGCAGATGAAGGCGGAGGGCCGCATCCCCGACGGTGTGACGGTCAACTTCGGCGGCGAGCAGGAGGACATGGCGGAGAACTTCATCGAGCTTATCCGCACCATGATCATCGCCATTGTGGTGACGTACCTGGTGGTGGCGTCCATTCTGGAGTCCTGGACCTACGCGGCGATCATTCTGTGCACGGTGCCCATGGCGGCTATCGGCGTCGTCCCGGCGATGCTCATTTCGGGTGTGAGCATCT
>JAEEGY010000048.1 GCA_016280565.1 Fretibacterium sp. | reverse complement strand
GGTGGCCCCCAGGAATGTGGACCATATCAGCAGGAAGCGCGTGGCCTCCTCGGACCAGGAGAGCGACGTGAACCACGTCCGGCACACGATCTGAGCCACGGTGAAGGCCACCATCAGCCCCAGCATCACGACGATGAGGACGCCGCAGAGCCGGTCAAGAACATCGCTGAACTTCGACAGAACTTTCATAAATTCCTGTCAGTCCTCTTACTTCGTCAACAGCGACTGGATGCGCGCGATGGTGTCCGCGTACTGCGGGTAAGCGCCATACACGCCCTGAACGGCCTTGCGGAAGGAATCCACGTCGGGGTTCTCCACGACGTTCACCCCATGCTCCTTGATGGCCTTGAGCTGCCCGGCCTCCTGGTCGGCCACCCACTGGCGCTCATACTCGGCGGCCTCCTGAGCGGCCTGCTTGAAAATCTTCTGCGTCTTCTCATCCAGCCGCTTGAACGCCTCCAGGCTCATGGTGATGATGGCCGTGGAATAGCTGTGGCGGTCCAGGGTCACGTACTTCTGGCCGTAGTCCCACAGGCCGTAGGAGTAGATGACGTTGATAGGGTTCTCCTCGCCCTCGATGGTGTTCTGCTGCATGGCGGTCAGCGCATCGGCCCACTGCATCGGCGTGGCGTTGACGCCCAGCGCCTTGAAGGTGGCGGTATAGACCTCATTCTCCATGACGCGCAGCTTCAATCCCTTGATGTCCTCCGCGTTGGCGACGGGCCGCACGGAGTTCGTGACGTTGCGGAACCCGCGCTCGGCGTAGGCAAGACCCTTCAGCCCCGCGGCCTCCAGTGTGCCCAGCAGCTCCTGACCAATCTCTCCGTCCAGCACCTTGTAAGCCTCCGCGTTACTGGCAAAGAGGAAGGGCATATCCAGCACTCCCATCATGGGCGCGAAGTTCACGAAGGGGCCGGAGGTGATGATGCCCATGTCCAGCATATCCATGGTCATGGAGTCCAGCATATCGGACTCGCCGCCCAGGCTGCCGTTGGGGTAGATCTCGATCACGTAAGCGCCGCCGGTGCGCTCCTCCACCAGGGCCTTGAACTTCTCCGCCGCCACCTGGAAGGAGTCCTGCTCGTTGACCGTCGTCCCCAGCTTCAGGGTCGTCGCTGCAGCGCACGCGCCCGCCGCCGCCAGCATCATTACCATCGCAAGAACCAATACCTTTTTCATGTTACCTCAAATCCACCTTTCTCTAACAAAGAAACAATAGGGCATAGTATAACAGAAGAGGCGGCAGATTCAAGATGACAATAATATAGTAGATATTTTTGGCGGGGTGGGCGGGCTGCCTGTGGAAGTGGACAGCTAATCACCGTAATGCCCACGGCATTGAAGTATAACGACCGCCTCGTCCTGGATGCGGTAGACGAGGCGGTTGAATTTATCAATGCGGCGTGACCACTGGCCGGAGAGATTGCCGCGCAGTGCTTCCGGCTGCCCCGTACCATTATAGGGATTTCGTTCAATGTCGCGTATCAGCTCATTGACACGCCGGAGGGTTTTCCTATCCTGTGTCTGCCAATAAAGGTAATCCTCCCAGGCACGGTCTGTCCACAGTTTAAGCATCTATCAGCTCATGCGCCGTGAGACGACCTTCGTCTGCGTCGCGGATGGACTGCTGAAGCACAGCCATGTTGGATGCGCTGTAGAAGGGGTCTGGCTCAGGATTGAAGCTCAGTAGGGTACTTTGCCCCCCTCCCCCCCCCAAGCGGGAAACCCAATCAAAAAGGATAGGAATTTTTTCATCCGGCAAACGCTCTATCAGGTGATAGAGGTTTTGCCGGGTTGCTGATGCGGGCATGATATCACGCTCCTGAATGCGATACTTAACTTGTTCATTGTAACATAAAAATTTCCCGCCCCGCTGCTCAAACAGTGCCAGCACTTCCTTCTCCTTCTCGTACCCCTAGCGTACAGCCTCCAGCACCTTGACGGCCTCCACATTGCCCAACTCCTGAGCAAGGTCAAGGGCCGTCTTGCCGTCGTTGCTCTTCGCGTTGACATCGGCCCCAGCCTTCAACAGAACAGAGACGACGTCAGGATTATTATTCTGTGCGGCGGCCCACATCAGCGCCGTCCCGCCGTTCTCGGCCCTTGCGTTGACATCGGCCCCGGCTTTCAATAGAAGGGAAAGGACTTCAGGGTTTTTATTGAACGCGGCGGCCATCATCAGCGCCGTCTTGCCGTCCTTGTCCTTCGCGTTGACACCAGCCCCAGCCTTCAACAGGACGGAGACAGCGTCAGGGTTATTATTCTGCGCAACGGCCCACATCAGCGCCGTTGCACCGTACCTGCCCTTCACGTTGACGTCGGCCCCTGCCTCCAGTAGAAGGGAGATCACCTCGGGGTCTTGATACCCAGCGGCCAGCACCAGCGCCGTATCGCCGTAGTCGTCTTTTGTGTTGATGTTTGCTCCGGACTTCAACAGAAGAGAGATGACTTCCGGGGCCTTATTCCTCTCGGCGGCTATCATTAACGCTGTCCTGCCGTTCCTGTCCTTCTCGTTGACGCCGGCTCCCGCCTTTAGCAGAAGGGAGACGACTTCGGCATTGTTATTATTTAAGGTGGCCAACATCAGCGCCGTCCTGCCGCCGTTGTTCTTCGCGTTAGGTTTTGCCCCCTTCAGCAGCACCGCTCGTATTTCCTGGACAGTGCCCTCTTTGCAAAGCGCGACAAAATCAGAATCCGACATCGCGGCCCACGCCGCTGCTGTCAGGCAGAGCATCAAGAGCGTGGCTAATGTCAACAGCGCCAAAAGTTTTCTGATCTTCATAACATTCGCCTCCATTGCTATACGTCCGGGCCCCCGCGCCGTTACTCAATCAGCTTTGCGGAGTTGTGACAGCAGAGTATCGCTTATAACGCAACTTCTGTCTCCTCTGTCGCCAGGATAAGCCGCACCTTCTCCTCAAGAGCGGGGACGTCATCCTGCGACGTGCCCCAGACTTTTTCATAGTTCCAAGAACCGTAATGATGAACTGCGACGTCACGCATCCCCACAATTTCGCGCCACGGAATATCAGCATGGGCCTGACGCATTTCATCAGTAAGCGATTTGGAAAGTTCTCCTATCTGGAGTATAGACATCGATACAGCGTCGCGGTAGATAAAACCGGCTTCCTCGTCAACAAACAATAGCTTATCGTTATGAAAAAACTGATGCGTCTTGAATACTTTAGCACAATAACCCAGTATTTTCTCGAGCACACGTCTATCTCGCTTGTTCATACACAACTACCTCGTCCTGCTTGATGTCGTGAATAAACTCCCTGTCATTGCTGTCCTCCGTGACAAGATCGATCTCCGCCCCCACTGCATCCTTCATATCCATGAAAAGCCCGCCAAGAGTGAACAGGCTCTTGATATTTTCGCAATAAACCAAAAAGTCATAATCGCTGTCCGGCCGTTCCTCGCCGCGCGCGCGCGAGCCAAAAAGAGACACACGTTCGACGCCGTACCGCTCCGCGATGGGGGCAACGATCTCCTTAAGATGTTGAAGTTCCTCTGCCGTCATACAAAATCATCCCCTTCGCCCGTACAAGATGAGATTTTATAGGTATTATAGCGCAAAACGAGGGCCCGGCGTTTCCCCCCTGGTATTCGGACCCATTAGGTATTTTGGCCGCGCCGGGGTAAAATATTACAGAAATCTCATGCGGGAGGGATGCTCATGTCGTGGATATGGTCGGCGCTCATGCCTCATCCCCCTATCCTCGTGCCGGAGGTGGGGAAGGGCCGTGAGCGGGAGGCGGCGGAGACGCTGCGCGGCGGCTCGGAGCTGACAGGCCGGGTGAGAGGACAGAGGCCGGACGTGCTGCTGGTCCTCTCGCCCCATCAGCCCTACGTCCCCGGCGCACTGTTCCTCAACACCGCCAATCAGTACCAGGGCTCCTTCGCTCCCTTCGGGGCTCCCGGCGTCGTTTTCTCGCCCGCCTCGGCGCGGCAGGACCAGGAGGCGCTGAACGCCCATCTCTCCGCCGCCAGTGTCCCCATTTACACACAGCCTTCCCCCGGCCTGAGGACGGACCAGGGCACCACGGTGCCGCTCTATTTCCTGCGGCGCGCCTGGGATGGCTGGCTGCCGTCCGTAGTGCTGGCCTCGCCCATTGGATTGACGCCCGAACAGGCCTTTGAGATGGGAAGGAGCCTTGCGGACTTCGACGATGGCCGGCGCTGGGCCCTGCTGGCCAGCGGCGACCTTTCCCACCGTCTCACTCCGGACGCCCCCGCCGGGTACGCGCCGGAGGACGGCCCCGCGTTCGACACCGCCGTGGAGGACGCACTGAGGCAAGGCTCACCGGAGCCGCTGCTGGCCCTGGGGGAGGACTGCATCGAAAACGCCGGGGAGTGTGGTTATCGCTCCGTCATGGCCATGCTGGGGCTGACAGAAAAGCTGAGCGGGAAAATCCAGGTATTCTCCCACGAGGGGCCCTTTGGTGTCGGCTACTGCAACGCACTGTGGCTTTCGACGAGGGAAGCAGGGAAGCCCTCTGCTGGTCAGGCCCCTGCCCCTGTGCGCCTGGCGCGGGAAACGGTAAGGCGGCTGTTGACAGGGCAGCCCCTCCCAAAGAGCGGCGATGAGGTCGTTTCATCCCCCCTCTGGAAGGGGCGCCAGGCCTGCTTCGTCTCCATCAAGCAAAAGGACGGTTCGCTCCGGGGCTGCATCGGGACTCTGGCCCCGGCCTGGCCGTCCCTGGATCGGGAGGTTATTGAGAATGCCGTTCTGGCCTCGACGCGGGACCCGCGGTTCCCCCCCATGACGGCAGGAGAGCTGGATAACGCTGTGTTCTCGGTGGACGTGCTCTCGGAGCCGGAACCGGTTGAGGGCATGGAGCAGCTTGACCCCAAACATTTTGGCGTCATCGTCTCCAAGGGGCTCCGGCGCGGGGTGCTGCTGCCGGACCTGGAGGGCGTGGACACCGTGGAACAGCAGGTGTCCATCGCAGCACAGAAGGCAGGCCTTTACAGCCTGGACGGCGTGAAGTTTGAGCGCTTCCAGGTAACCCGCTATAAGGAGCCGCCAGTCGAGGCGGATCTGCGGGGATAATATACTTATGAGAGTAAAAACAAGGAGACTGAGAAACCATGGGACCATTACACGAGAAAGCACGCATCATGGACGCCAAGGCGGTGGACCGCGCGATCCAGCGCATTGGTTATGAGATCGTCGAGCACAACCGGGGGACGGAGAACGTCGTCCTGATCGGCATCCAGCGCCGGGGTGTCCCCTTAGCGCGGAGCATCGCGGAGCACATCAAGACCATAGAGGGGGGAAAAGTCCCCACCGGCACGCTGGACGTCACCTTCTACCGCGATGACCTGACGTTCCTAAAAGAACGCGAGGGCGAGGAAAGGGAAATGGCCGAGACGGATATCCCATTCAGCGTCACGGGCCGCGACGTGATCCTGGTGGACGACGTGCTCTTCACGGGCCGCACGGTGCGCGCCGCGATGGAGGCGCTCATCGAGTCCGGCCGGCCGCGGACCATCCAGCTCGCCGTGCTCATCGACCGGGGGCACCGGGAGCTCCCCATCCACGCAGACTACGTGGGCAAAAATGTCCCCACATCCCACGCGGAGCTCGTCTCCGTGCGGCTGCCGGGGTACGACGGTGGGGAGGACGGTGTCGTGCTTTTAGAAAAGGCGCGGACGGGGGAGACGGGAGGAGGCGCCCATGAAGCATGATGCAAATTGACCGGCTCATCCGCGCGATAGAGGAAAAGGATAACCCCACAGCCCTGGGGCTGGATACGCGGCTTGAGTACCTGCCCCCCTCCTGCGTCCGGGAACACCCCGGACAGCCCGCCAACGCCGTGCGGGACTTCAACTTCGCGCTGCTGGACGCGCTGAAGGACATCGTCCCCAGCGTGAAGGTCCAGGCGGCGTACTACGAGCTGATGGGCCTCGCGGGCCTGGCCTGCATGACGGACACGCTGACAGAGGCGCGGCGGCTGGGCTACGTCGTCATACTGGACGCTAAGCGCGGGGACATCGGTGCGACGGCCAGCGCCTACTCCGGGGCTTACCTTGCGCCGGACGCGCGCACGTCCGTGGACTTCATGACTGTCAACCCCTACCTGGGCAGCGACGGGATGCGCCCCTTCATCGACGACTGCCAAAAGACGGGCCGGGGCATCTTCGCTCTGGTCAAGACGTCCAACCCTTCGTCGGGCGAGTTTCAGGACCTGATGACGGAGGGTGGCGTGCCGCTGTTCGCCCGCGTGGGGGACAAGGTTTCGGAGTGGGGCGAGCCCCTCATCGGGGAGGAAGGCTACAGCTCCGTCGGGGCGGTGGTGGGCGCAACGTACCCTGAGCAGGGAGCCATGCTGCGCGGCCGGATGCCTCACACGTTCTTCCTGGTTCCGGGCTATGGGGCGCAAGGGGCCTCTGCCAAAGAACTGGCGGGGTGCTTCGGTAAGGATGGCCGGGGCGCGCTCATCAACGCCTCCCGCAGCCTGATCTGCGCCCACAAGAAAGCGGGCACGGACGATTTTGTCTCCGCGGCACGGGACGAGGCTCTGCGGATGCGCGAGGACCTTCGCTCAGCAATTCACCAAAAGTAAATAATTAAGGAGGGACTTATCATGCAAGATACACAGGAAATGACGCGGGAGATCCTGACGCGCCTCGGGGCGCTGAAGCAAGGGCACTTCCGCCTGACATCGGGGTTGCACAGCGACCGGTACATGCAGTGCGCCGCGCTGTTCCAGTTCCCGAAGGAGAGCGAGCAGCTCTGCGCCGCGCTGGCGGAGAAATTTGCGGGGCAGAAGATCGATCTTGTGGCCGGGCCGGCCCTGGGCGGGATCATCATGGCCTACGAGGTGGCGCGTGCGCTGGGCGTCCCCAACATCTTCTCGGAGCGCGAGGACGGAAAGATGACGTTCCGGCGGGGATTCCGCGTCGAGGCGGGCCAGAAGGTGCTTGTGGTGGAGGACGTGGTGACGACCGGCGGGTCCGTGAAAGAGGTCATCGGCCTTGTCCGCGCGGCGGGCGGCGAGGTCGTGGGCGTGGGCTCGGTGGTGGACCGCTCCGGCGGGAAGGCGGACTTCGGCGTCCCCTTCCATGCGCTGATGACGCTGGAGGCGACAAACTGGAAGGAAGAGGACTGTCCCCTCTGCAAGGAAGGCATGCCCATCGTCAAGCCCGGCAGCCGGAAGGTGCCGTAGGCGTCGCCGCGAGACTCAAAATTTTTGCTTGCCTGTCCGCGCCGTTCGCGCTATATTATTATTTAAGAACGCTCTGCCCTGCACGGCGCCGGGCAATGAGGGTAAGGGGAAGGGACCTCATTCCTTCCCAGTAAACGGAGGATATGGAATTGGCAGGAGCAGCAGCAAAACCCTGGTGGAGAGAGACAATTGAGACCATCGTCTGGGCGTTTGTCCTGGCGATGATCATACGTACGTTCATCGTGCAGGCCTTTTGGATCCCAAGCGGCTCCATGATCCCCACGCTTGAGGTGGGCGACCGTGTGCTGGTGGCGAAGTTCTGGAACTGGTTCTTCCCGCCGTCCCGCGGGGCGCTTTATGTGTTCCGTTACCCGGTGGACCGGGACCGCGACTTCGTGAAGCGAGTCATCGCTGTCCCAGGAGACGTGGTTGATATTCGCGACGGCGTCGTCTATATCAACAATG
>JAEEGY010000047.1 GCA_016280565.1 Fretibacterium sp. | reverse complement strand
TGGGCGACCAGACGAAAGCCGTGGAGAAGGTGTTCAACGCGGTGTCCGCGGACCTTGCGGGGGCCAACGAGGGCAAGGGCGTGGTGATCGCCACGGTGCTGCCGAAGATGACGCCGAAGGTGAGCGGCTTCTACCCGCTGCGGGTGAACCTGCGGCACCTGATGCCGGGGCGGAGGCTGCGTTTCTGGCCGTCAGCGGCGCATTTCAGGCAGGCGTCGGGCAGTGTGTCCGTGAGCGTGGCATCGGGCCAGGAGGGAGATTTCTTCTTCCTGGACGAGAACGGCGTCCCCACGGCGACGGTGAGCGGCGACGCGTCGAAGATGACCGCGGTGGCGTTCCTGACGGCGGGCACGCCCTACGAGGACGCCTTCATCACGGTGGACGCCACGGAGGCGGACCAGCCGACGTTTGATGTGCTGGCGGAGAAGGCCATTCCCAACCCCAATGGCGGCGAAAACAGCCCCGACTGCCCCACCAGCAACAAGGGCAGCGGCGGGTGTGATGCCCTTTCCGGCGGCCTGTTGGCGCTGGGAGCCCTGGGGCTGGTAGCGCGTAAAAGGAAGTAGGCGCGGAGTGTAAATTGAGGCGCGTAGGAGAGGAGCTCACGGTGACTCCTCCTATGTCATGCCTTAGGCGTAGACGAGTGCGTCTCCGGTGAGAGCCTCCGCGAGGTGCCCCGCACCTCGCTCCGACACAGCCGATCCGCCCAACGCCGCTCTCCCTTCGGGAGCGCGTAAGCTGGGCGGCCTGGCCGAACGTCGGAACGTGTTGGCGAACGGGGACGCCTCGTCCTAGCCCAACCGAAGACGTAGCGCGAGCCACGACCTGGCGCCGGAGCAACTCAAGAATAGCAAGCGCCCCCCGCAAGGGGGGCGTTTTTGAATCGTGAAGGCCTTGTCCTGTGCTAAAATTGTGAAATAAAAGACATTAAGCGCTGAGGGGGACGGCAGATGGATGAAGAGAGCAAGCAGAATGAACGATTCGACTTTGACGGCTTCTGGAAGGACCTGATCGAGCGGTTCTGGCGGGAGCTTTTGAAGAGCCTCCTGCCGACGCTCTACGCCGTGGCGGACCTGACGAGGGAGCCGGTGTTTCTGGACAAGGAGCTGCGGGACGTGCTGCACATCTCCGACGACCAGGATTCCCCGCGCTTTGTGGATGTGCTGCTTAAAATTCCGCTCAAAGGCGGTGGGGAGGAGCGGGTGCTGCTTCACATCGAGGTGCAGGGGCCGGGAGGGGAAAACCTGACGTTTCGGATGTATGACTATCACTGTCGGCTCTTTGGGCATTACCACAGGATGCCCGTTGCGCTGGCGATTTTGACTGCACCGAGGAACAACGAGACAACGGGCGTCTTTGAGGCTTCAGAGCACGGAACGTCCGTTTGTTACAACTTCAACTGTCTTGAGCTGGACAAATTGGACGACGAGAAACTGCAGGCGAGCGATAATCCCTTTGACCTTGCGCTCTGCGCGGCGCGGGGGGCAAAGCGAAGCCGGAACGACGAGAACATGAAGTTCCGCTACCTCCGGGAGCTGAGGAGGCTTTTGGGGCAGAAGGGCTGGACAGACAGGGATTGCCGGGACCTGTTGCTCTTTATCGAGTGGATCATCAACCTGAAGGACCCGGAGTTGCGGGAAGACTACACTTCCTTTAAGGACGAAACGGAGGAGACCAGAATGAGATTTAAGGCATTGAGTACGGACTATATTCTTGAGCAGGGCCGCGAGCAGGGCCGCGAGCAGGGCCGCAAGGACGGCATCGCCATTGGCGAGGAGCGTGCCCGCCATTCTATCATGGAGCGTCTGATCGCCGGGGGCATCAGCCCGCAGCAAGCTGCGGCCTTCACGGGTCTATCTGTCTGAGGGTAAAGTGCTCCGTTCTCTGATTGGAGTGGGTCATCAACCGACTCTGGGTTTGATGGCGCTTGCCCCGTTGTTCGCGAGGAGGAAACGGTAAGCAGGGTCAGTACCCCAACAGCAGTAAAACGCAAGCGGCTCGGGAACTCCCGGGCCGCTTTATCTGATAAAATAGGGGCAACGCAGAGCGGGGTGAGGAGAATGAGCGAAAAATTATTGACGCTGCCCATCGGCATACAGAGTTTTGAGAGGCTGCGGGGCCAGGGATGCCTGTATGTGGATAAGACGGAGCGTCTTATGGCGCTTACCGCGACGGCGGGAAGATGTTTTCTCTCCCGTCCGCGGCGGTTCGGCAAGTCGCTGACGATCTCGACACTGGACGCGATGTTCAGTGGAAAGGCGGAGCTCTTTGAGGGGCTTGCCGCCGAAGCGTGGGTGAAAGACCAGGCGCAGCATCCCGCGCCCGTCCTGCGGCTGGACATGAGCGCACTGAGGGCCTACACATCCGCCGAGGAGCTGAAGCACGCTATCGTGGAGGGGCTGAAGGATTTCGCAGCCTTTCATGATCTGGAACTCCTCCCTGAAGAAGACGCTGGTGGTATGCTGCTGCGGACAATTCAGTGTCTTTTTAAAATGGGCGGTCCCGTTGTGGTCCTCATCGACGAGTACGACAAGCCCATCCTGGACAACATGGGGGAGCTGGAGCGCGCGGACGCCATGCGCCAGGTCCTGCGCTCCTTCTACACGGTGCTGAAGGGCTGCGATGAGTACCTCCGCTTCGTCATGCTCACGGGCATCTCCAAGTTC
>JAEEGY010000046.1 GCA_016280565.1 Fretibacterium sp. | reverse complement strand
GGCGTCACGGTCGTGATGTCGACGCACAATCAGAACATCGTCAATTCTTCACGCCAGAGGGTCATTGAGCTGGCGGGCGGGCGGCTTGTCCGCGACGAGGCGTCAGGGGGGTATTTCAGTCGATGACCACGTTTAAGTATGTCCTTCGGGACATGGGGCGCCTTGTCGTCAACCATTGGATTTTGGGACTGCTGACGCTTATCACCGCCGCCGTGATGCTCTGGATCCTGGGCATGACCACGCTCTTCTCCCTCAACGTGCAGAATCTGCTCTCGCGGCTGGAGAGTGAGCTGACCATTCAGGTCTACATCAAGAAGGGCAGCGACGTTGAGCGCGTATCGCAGAAGATACAGGCGCTGGACTCCGTCTATGCCCTCAAAGCCTACTCGCCCGCGGAGTCCCTGGCAAGGCTTCAACAGAAGATGGGGAGTCAATCCCGAGCGCTGGACCTGATGGGCGACAACCCCATCCCGTGGAACTTCGAGATCCACGTCAAAGAGGTGGGGCAGGTTGAGCCCCTTGTGCGAACCCTGTCCGCCATGCCGGAGATCGAGGATGTCGTCTACGCGGGCATGGTTGTCCAGAGGATTTCGGCGCTCTCGGAGGTATCTTCCCATGTGGCGCTCATCATGTTCGTCCTCTCCGTCGTCATCACGGCCCTGGTGGTCTACAATACTATTCATATCTCCCTTTATTCCCGGCGGGAGGAGATCGGCATCATGTACCTTGTCGGGGCGACTCGGACCTACATCGCCACGCCCTTCGTCCTTGAGGGGACGCTGTTGGCCTTCCTTGGGTCGCTGATTGCCGTGGCGGGGATCGTCCTGACCTACTTCCCCAGCATCGCCCTGCTTCAGGGCAACCTGCCCTTTCTCTCGACGAGCCTCATTGGGGATACGCATGTCATCGGGCGTTTCTGCATCCTGCTGGCCGGGTTCGGAGCTACGCTGGGCTGGGTGTGCAGCTACCTTGTCGTGGCGCGCTTCATGCACGCCGTAACACGGCCGGAGTGAGAAAACGTTCCAAATGCTTAAGAAGTTTTTCTGTTCCCTGTTCCTGTTGTGCCTCTTGTCCGTATCCCTTGGTGCGGTCTCTGCGCTGGGGGCCGCCTCGGACATCGATAAGCGCATCGAGGCGGAGGAGAAAAAACGCCAGGAGCTGGCCCGAAAGATCGCCGGATACCGTAAGAGCATCAAGGAGATGGGCTCCAAGGTAGAAGGCCTGCTGGATAAGATCGAGACCCTCAGGCAGGACGAGACCGAGGCCGGACAGGAACTTGCCGTGCTGGAGCTCCAGAACCGCAAGCTCCAGCACGACCTTTCGGTCCTGGATACGGTCATGTCTACGGAACAGAAGAAGATCGACGAGCTGACGGGCCAGATGCGGCACCGGCTTGTGGATATGTATAAGTATGGCGCCTCCGAGGAGATGAACCTCGTCCTCGCGTCGGAGAACGTCTTTGAGGCCAGCCGGGCCGTCCACCTTCTTCAGGTCATCGCGCGCCACGACGCCTCCCTGCTCTCCCAGCTCCAGGAGCGTTATCAGAATATGGACCTCTCCCGTACGACGATGGACGTTCAGCGAGCCCAGCTCAGGGGGCAGAGCCAGGCGCTCCAGGCGCAGAAAAACAAGTATCAGAACACCATTAAAGAGACCAACGCCTTCATCAGCAGCATTCAGAAGCAGAAAGCCCTGGCGGAGAAGGCGGCCCGCGAGACGGAGGAGGCCCAGAAGGCTGTGGGGCACACCATCACGACCCTCATGCAGCGCAAGAAGGAGCAGGCCGCCAAACAAAAGAAGAGCGGGACGGGCGGCGGGGCCTCGCACGGCAGCACGGACTACCTGGCGGGGAAGGGGCGCGGCTCCATGTTCGACTGGCCCGTCAGGGGAAAAATAACGAGCCAGTACGGGCAGCGCATCCACCCGGTCTTTAAGACGAAGATTGTTCACTCCGGTCTTGATATCTCCGCGCCGGCCAACACGCCAGTGAAGGCGGCAGCGGCGGGGGAGGTCCTTTTCGACGGCTGGCTGAGGGGCTATGGTCAGGTGGTGATTCTCGACCACGGCAGGAATTACACCACGGTGTACGCGCACCTCAACTCCACCTCCGTGAAGGAAGGGCAGGTGGTCAAGGCGGGCTCGGTCATCGGCCATGTAGGCAAGACGGGGACGGCCACGGGTTATCACCTCCACTTTGAGGTCCGGGTGGGCGGCGCGACCAAGAATCCCCTGGATTACCTGAGACGATAATGTGGCGGCGGGGATTGGAACTACATCCTCTTCTTTTAGCGGCGCTGCTGGCGGGTACCCTTTGTTTTGCAGGGTCGGCGGGGGGGAGTGTGTCCGCCAGACCGGACCCGGGCAACCTAATCACTATTCAGGAGAGGGCGCAGGAGGACCTGGGCCGGAAGGTTGAGAAGCATAATGAGGAGGCAAAACAGAAGGCTAAGCAGTCCCAGAGTCTTCTGGATCAGCTGGGGGCACTTCGACGGGAGGCCGCGGAAGCCCAGGCCCAGGTGAAGCGTCTTGAGGAGGAGGGGCGGCGCCTGGAGGAGCAGGGCACTGCGCTCAACCGGGACATTGCGGACACAGGCGGCGATTTGTCCCGCCTTGTCGCCCGGCTGAGGGCGAGGGTCATCGATATGTACAAGTACAGCCCGCAGGAGGGGATGAATATCTTCCTCTCTGCCAGAGATACCCACGACGCGCTGACCTCGGCTTATATGCTGGGATGCCTCTTTCAGCAGGATCAGGGCCTTATCCGGGAGCTCATGAAAAAGTCGGCGGACCTGAACCGGTCCCGCGCGGCGCTGGAGGAGAGCCGGGTACAGGTGCAGCGCCAGACCGCGGAACTCAGGAAAAGGCGTGCTGCGCTCGATGCATCGATAAAAAAGACGGACGCCCTTTTGAAGGATATCCGGGGCCAGCAGAAAAAGGCCGAGGCCGCGGTGCGGGAGCTGGCCCAGGCCCAGCAGGAGTTGGGGAACCGGATCCTCGCGCTCAAAAAGCAGCGGGGGATGCCTCCTTCGCCGCAATCGAAGCCGGTCCAGCCTTCGGCCCCCTCTCCTCAGCCGGATCCTGTGGGCAAGACGCCCCCGGCGCCAGCGCCTGAGGCAAGACGCCCGCAGAGTTACACCTGGCTCCCCAAGGGAGCGGTGCTGGAATGGCCTCTTCGGGGAACCATCACGATGCCCTTTGGTTCGCGGGTCCACCCCGTGTTTCGGACGAAGGTGTTCAACTCGGGGATCGACATCAAGGCGGCCTCCGGGACCCCTGTGCGGGCGGCCGGTCCGGGCGAGGTGCTGTTCCGGGGGTGGCTGCGCGGTTTTGGACAGGTCATTATCATCGACCACGGCGGGGGGCTCTCCACGGTTTACGGGCATCTGGCCACGACGGCCGTGGAGGAGGGCGATGCCGTGCGGACGGGGAGCGTCCTGGGGACGGCGGGGAACAGCGGCACAAACACGGAGTCCGGACTGCATTTTGAAGTCCGGCGCGGCGGGTCGGCCCAGAACCCGCTGAACTACCTCAGAAAAAGTTAACAGGTCTCCCGCGGCAGAATTTGCGCGTTTGCGGTATACTGAATGTGGAAATACATGAAAGACAGAGGATGGTGGAAGCTCAGTGGCTAAGGAACGGATAGGAAAAGGCGGACTGTGGGCGGGAGTTCTTGGACTCCTGGCGGGGTTCGTGCTGGGCGGCGTCTTTGTGATGCGCGGTCTCGCTGGAGGAGGGGCGGCCCCCCAGGGTGAGACCTTCTTCCCGGCGTGGGGTACTGTCCCGGCGGAGGCGGCGGAACTCTCGGACTTTGACCGGGTGTCTCCCTTCAGTGCCCGTTCCCTCTGGCTCATGCGCCAGGCGCGCTATATCATCGAGAGTTATCAGGTGGACGCCGAGACCAAACCGGCCTCCGAGGAGGACCTTGTTCACGGTGCGGTGAAGGGCATGGTGGAGGCGTGGAAAGACCCTTACACACGCTTCGTCACACCGCCGCAGCTCCGGGATGAGGAGATTGAGATGGAGGGCCATTACGGCGGTCTGGGCATGTACGTCGGGGAGCGGGACGGTCAGATCCTGGTTATCAGCCCGATGGAGGATTCTCCGGCGGAGCGCGCCGGATTGAAGCCCAAGGACCAGATCGTGAAGGTAGACGATGAGGTCGTTATTGGCTGGAATTCGGAACGCGTAGTCCAGCGCCTGCGGGGCGAGCCGGACACAAAAGTGACGATCTGGGTGCGCCGCGAGGGCGAGGACGAGCTCCTGAGTTTCGAGGTGACGCGCGAGATAATCAAGCTCAAGAGCGTCCGCTATCAGATGCTCTCCGACGACATCGGCTACCTCAAACTCACGCAGTTCAAGCAGAAGACGGACGAGGAGGCCCGGAGCGCCGTCCGCGACATGATGCGCCAGGGTGCTAAGGCTATGGTCCTCGACCTCCGAAACAACGGCGGAGGCCTGCTGGACGCCTCGGTGAAGATCGTGAGCATGTTTGTGGATGATGGCCTGGTCGTGGAGACGCGCGGCCGCGCCGAGAGAGCCAACGAGAAGTACTTTGTGGACCCGGCGCTCCACCTGACCGATATGCCCATGACCGTTTTGATTAACGGCGGCAGCGCCAGCGCCTCGGAGATTGTGGCGGGAGCTCTGCTGGACCGGGGGCGGGCTGTCTTG
>JAEEGY010000045.1 GCA_016280565.1 Fretibacterium sp. | reverse complement strand
GAAACCCACCAGCTCGCCCTTCTTCAGGGTGACGGAGATGTCGCGGATGTGCTCCGCGTCCCCGATGTGCTCTGCTTTCAGCATATAGGGGGCGTCCCCCGGCACAACGGCGCGCTTCAGGTTGAAGATGACGTCCATGTCCTTGCCCACCATCTTCGTGACCAGCTCCACCTTGCTCAGGTCATTGACGCCCCAGGTCCCCACCAGGCGGCCGTTGCGGAGGATGGTCATGCGGTCGGAGACGGCGTAGATCTGGTCCAGGAAGTGCGTAATGAAGATGATGCCCAGGCCCTGCGCCTTCAGCTCGCGCATGACGTTGAAGAGGAGCTGGACTTCGTTTTCGTCCAGAGAGGACGTGGGCTCGTCCAGGATCAGTATCTTCGCCTGGATGTCCACGGCCCGCGCGATGGAGGTCATCTGCTGGATGGCCGTGGAGTAATACGACAGCGGGCGGGTGACGTCAATGTCCAGGTGGAAGCGGGCCATGAGCTCGGAGGCACGGCGGTTGATGGTCTTCCAGTCGATCTGCCCGTGCTTCATGGGCTGGCGGCCGACGAAGATGTTCTCCGCCACCGTCAGGTTCGGACAGAGGTTGACCTCCTGGAACACGGTCGAAATGCCCAGCGCGATGGCCTGCTGGGGGCTTGCCGGACGTATCTCCTCCCCTTCCAGGCGGATGCTCCCCGCGTCCATGCGGTTCACGCCGGTAAGGCACTTGATAAGCGTGGACTTGCCCGCCCCGTTCTCACCCAGCAGCGAGTGGATCTCGCCGACCTTCAGCGTGAAGTCCACTCCATCCAAAGCCTTTACCCCGGGGAACTGGATGGTGATTCCCCTCATCTCAAGCAGTTCAGCCAAAAGGGTTCCTCCTTTACCAAACAATATTTATAAGTGAAGCGCCGCGGCGGTCCCCTCCGCCCCACGTTTCCTGCTTATTTTAAAATCCGGCACTCCCGCATGACAATAGCGCCGTCGCTGTCAAAGAGGGAGACGATGCCCTGGACGGTTACTGTTTCCCCCCGGCTCACCGTCATGAGCAGGGGATCGTCCTTCGAGACAAGGCACTTTATCGCTATCCCCTGGCCGCCGTCCTGGTGTTCAAAAATAATCGCGGGGCTTCCTGTACCCCTGTCGGTTCCCAGCGAAGCGATCTTGCCCTCAATCGTGACGCTCATCCCTGCACGCTCTTTCTCCGCGCGGAAGGGATTGTCAAGGAACTCCCGGGCCAGCTGCTCAACCGTCGCGTTGATCTTCTCCTCGGGAGGAGTCAACGAAACCAAGCCCTCCGAACCGTTTTTATCCCGGGCAATACCCGGCGTTGCCCCGGCTTCGATCAACGCGGCGATGACCTCGGGCTTCCGATTGAACTGTTCGGCCCACATCAGCGCCGTCCGGCCAGCTCTGTCCTTTGCATTGACATCAGCCCCGGCGTTGACGAGCACTTTGATGACCGCTGGGTCTTTATTGTACTGCGCGGCCCACATCAGCACCGTCCGGCCCTGTTCAAGCGTAGGATCGTCCTCCGTTTTCGCGTTGACGTTCACGCCACTTCGGATCGCGTCCTGCACTTCCTCCGCGGAGCCGGACGCGCAGAGCCAGATAAAATCCCTGTAATTCATCGCAGCCCGCGTCGAACTGCGTTCCAGGAGCTTCAGCACGTCCGTGTTCTTCAGGCTGTCGTTCTTTAACGCCAGGTCAAGCGCGCTCAGGCCGGACTTGTTTCTTGCACCGGCATCGGCTCCGGCATGGAGCAATGCGGCGATCACTTCAGGGTTGTGGTTTTTCCACGCGGCCCACATCAACGGAGTCATTCCATACGCATCCTGCACGTTGACAGCTGCCCCGGCTTCGATGAGCGCGGGGATAACTTCAGGGTCCGCGTTAAATCCTGCGGCCACGATCAGTGGCGTAAATCCGTTCTCTTCGCCCCTTGCGCCGGCGTTTGCTCCAGCCTGAATCGCGCCGCGAACCTGTTCTGCCGGGCCCGTCTGGCAAAGGTGAAGAAAATCACCGTCGCTCATGGCGGCCCGCGCTACGCCGGATGCAGCGAACACCATCAACGCGCAAAGCAGAAGAGCAAATTTTTTCATGGTAAGCACACTTCCTTATGTAAAACGCGGGGCGGGGAAGCCGTCACAGCCCCTCCGCCCCGCATTCAGTTACATCGGTTAAAGCCGTACGCTGATTAGTACTGACGAGTGCTGATGACGTCAGCAGCCTTGGTGGACTTCACGGTGCCCAGGTCAATGCCGCCGGTCATGTCGTACACGCCCTCCTCGGGGTGAACGATCTCTTTGCTGAACTTCTTGCCCTGCTCCAGCGCCTCGATGGTCGGGACGACGAAACGGGCGTACAGCGGCGTGCACTCAACCGTGCAGTTCATCTCACCGGCGACGATGGCATCGAAGGCAGCCTTGACGGAGTCGCAACCCACGATGATGATGTCCTTGCCGGGAACCTTGCCGGCGGCCTTGATGGCGTCGATGGCGCCCAGGGCCATGTCGTCGTTCTGAGCGATGAGGACATCGATCTTGTTCAGGGACTTCAGCCAGCTCTCCATGACCGCCTGGCCCTCAGCGCGGGTGAAGTTACCAGACTGCTGGCCCACAAGCTTCAGATGCGGGTAGTTCTTCAGGGCCTCAAGGTTACCCTTGGTACGATCGACCTGAGCGCCGGCGCCGGTGGTGCCCTCCATGATGACGATGTTCACGTCCTCGTCGCCACGACCAACGCTCTTAAGGTACTCACCAGCCCAAGCGACCTGACGGCGGCCTTCCTCGACGAAGTCCCCGCCGAACGCGGCGACGTACTCGATCTTGTCCTTGCAGTCAGGCATACGGTCGATGAGCAGCAGCGGAATCTCCGCCTCGTTGACTTCCTTCAGGACCTCATCCCAGCCCGTGGTGACGACGCCCGTGAACAGGATATAATCCACGCCCTGGGTAATGAAGTTCCGCAGAGCCTTGATCTGGTTCTCCTGCTTCTGCTGAGCGTCATCATAGACCAGTTTCCACCCCGGATGGTTCTCGATGGCGGACTTGAGGTCATCCGTGTTCGCCGTGCGCCAGTCGGACTCCTGTCCGATCTGGGAGAACGCGACGACAACATCTTTGGCGCTGGCGGCGGTCACAGTGAAGACCATCACAAGGGCCAGAACAAGGAAAAGCGCTTTCTTCATGATACTTCCCCTCCACCTCGGGCTTTCGCCCTTAAGATAATATGGAACTAGGATTACGATGTTTTAAATTATAATATATTCTCCGGCAAATTTCAAACCCATAGCGATTTGTCTTATGACCTCCGCCTCACAGACTGCCGCCGGGGATTTGTCAATGTTGCCGGGATGGCCGCAGCTCCGTTGAATTGAACAAAAAGGCCCCCAACAAGAGGACCTTAGCTTAGATCACACTGTTGAAGTATTCTTGAGTTACGCGAAGCTGCCTGTTTCGGATTTACTGCCACATATGAGCATGAATCTCGCCGCTTCCCATAGAGATTTTTGTATAGAGGACTTCTCCATTAGGCAGGACCTTTCTATAGAAGTAGTGATCCGTGACTTTATAGCACTCCCAACCGTCGCGGTCACAGAAGCGTTTCAAATCCTTCCATCGCGGCATATAATATCCTCCCGCAGCTGAGCATCAGACCCGGAAAGTATTTTAAGGACATAAGGGATATGGTCCTTGCGGTTTGAGGCGGAGGCCCAGAACTTAAAATCGTTGTAAAAATCCTGGGCGTAATCCCTCATCGCCGCAAGCAAGGCGGCAATGCACCCCTCTTTAGTTTCCGCATTTTCAACCAAATCCAGTCCGTCAACCACTCCCGTGACGGAGCCATCGCTTTCGGTGAACAAGGAGACATTGAACTTCAGTGAGCTGAAGAGATTATTGAACATCGGGAGACTTAACACGATCACATCATCGTGAGCACGTTGCACAAAGACAGGGCGGTCACAGACCTCTGACCCCATGACCTCGCTCCATTCGTTATGGATATCAAAAGTTTTTTCCCCGGTAGCCTCAAGAACCGCCATGCTTATCTCCTCCTTTTCCGCCAACAGCACATGATGTTAACGCATATCGTTGTCATTATAGGATAAGATACGTCTTGCTGAAAGGGGGAGCAAAGGTGGCCCGCAGTTTGGCGATAAATCAATCCCCGCCGTCCTTCTGACGGCGGGGAACCAGGAAAGAGATGTTGACGGGCGGCGCCAGGTCGGTGTACTACGTTCCGCCACTCGGCGCTAGGTCGGGGGCTCACGGTTGGCCAGGCGACCGGGCTCACGCGGTCCTGCAGGGAGCGCGGCGGCCGGTCGATCGGCTATGCCGGTCGCTCGCAAGCGGGCGCATCCTGCGCCGCTCGCGACACTAAGGCTTCCCTGCCTGTCGGAGCGGGCGTGTCAGCCCGCGGAGGCCCGCCAGCGCGTTCCGAGGGTCGGCCAGGCCGCCCAGCTTACGCGACCCCGAAGGGGACGCGGCGTTGGGCGGATCGGCTGTGTCGGAGCGGGCGTGTCAGCCCGCGGAGGCCACCCGGAGCCCTCTCTGCCATTCATTTTATCACACCGATGGACATTTTTTTGATATAATAACCGCCGTGGATAAGGCTGACCCTTAATGGGAAAGAGGG
>JAEEGY010000044.1 GCA_016280565.1 Fretibacterium sp. | reverse complement strand
CTTCAACCTCCGTCGGCTGGAACGCTACCTCACCGTGGCGCGGGAGAGTGGCGCAGCGCCTGTTGTCCTGCTGACGAAGTCCGACCTCTGCGGCGATCTGCCTGAGAAGCTCGCCCAGGCGGAGAGCGTGGCGGCAGGAGCGGACATCGTGACGGTCTCCGCGATGGAGGACGAAGGGTATAACCGGCTCGCGGACTATCTCGTCAAGGGGGAGACGCTTGCCTTTGTCGGTTCCTCCGGGGTGGGAAAGTCCACGCTGATCAACCGGCTGCTGGGGGAGGACAGGCTGAGAACGAACGGTCTGCGGAACGACGACAAGGGGCGCCACACCACCACTCACCGGGAACTGCTCATCTTGCCATGCGGCGCGGCGGTCATTGATACCCCCGGCATGAGGGAGCTGGGCATATGGAACGCCGGCGAAGGGATCACCGCCACGTTTGCGGACATCGAGGCGCTTGCGGAAAAGTGCCGTTTCAAGAACTGCACCCACAGCACGGAGCCGGGCTGCGCCGTCCGGGCCGCCATTGAACGCGGAGAGCTGTCCGGGGAGCGTTTATCGTCCTACGAGAAACTAAGAAAGGAAAACGCTTATTCCGAGGACGCGGTGGGCTATCTGGCGGCAAAAGAGGAAAAATTCAGGAAGATCGCGAAGATCAACAAGGTTCATCAGAGGAATTAGGAGGTTTTAACATGAACGAGCAGGCAAATAAAAAAGACTCCATCTGCGGGGCGGACTGCAGCGTTTGTCCGGGGCGCGATAAGTGCCCCGGCTGCGTCGCCACGGACGGCTGCCCCTCGGGGAAAAAGTGCAATATCGCGGCGTACATACAGAGCAACGGATTTGACGCTTATCTGGCAGCGAAGCAGGAGTTAGTGTCCAAGTTCAACGCACTGGGGCTGCCGGGGATGGGGGAGATCAAAGATCTCAACCCGCTGGTTGGGTTCTACGTGAATTTGGAATATATCCTCCCGAGCGGCGCGAAGGTGAAGTTCCTGGAGGACGACAAAATGTACCTTGGCAATCAGACGACCTGCGAGGGACAGGAGGGGCGCTGCTATGGCGTCATCGGGAACAGGGAGTTCCTCCTGGTCTGCACCTATGGCGAAGGCGGCAAGGACCCGGAGTTAGTGTTGTTCAAACGGGGATAAGCGGATATGAAGGTATTGGTTATCAATGCGTCGGCGAACAGGGAAAGAAGCGCGACGCTGCGGCTGACAAAGGCATTCCTTGAGGGTCTGGGCGAGGAGGCAGAGTTCATCAACACCATCGATTTGAAGGTCAATCCCTGCCGGGCTTGCTACGCCTGTTGGTTCCGGACGAACGGACAGTGCGTGCAGCAGGACGACGCGACGGAGGTAATGGAAAAGATACGCAGGGCAGATGTTCAAATTTGGTCAGTTCCTCTTTACGCTTATGGTGCCCCCTCGCACTGCAAGGCGCTCATGGACCGCACGCTGTGTTTCAACTCGCCGAAGATGTACCTTGACGGCCGTGGCCTGGCCCATCATTATGGCTATGAGGACGGCTCGAAGAAGACGGTGCTGATCGCGACCGCCGGGCTGCCCAACGTAAAGGGCAATTTCGACGGGCTGGTTTTCCAGATGAAGCGAATGTACGGAGAAAATACGGCCGCGATCTGCTGTGCCGAGGGCTCGCTGTTCATGAGCCCGGAGACGGAGGCGGTTGTCGCCCCTTACCTTGAGAGCGTAAGGAAAGCGGGACGGGAATACGCGGAAACAGGAAGGGTATCCGATGAGTTACAATCTTATCTGGACGCCCTGCTTGTTCCGGCAGACGAGTACGTGCGGACGGTGAACGGCATCTTTGAAAATCTCATGAACCAGGGAAAGGGAGCATAAATCAATGAAAACGGCAATTCTTTACGCTTCAGTGCATCACGGCAACACGAAGAAGGTCGCCGAAGCCATGGCGGAGGCGCTCTCCGCGGAACTCTTCGACCTCACAAAACAGGGGGACGTCGATATCTCCGGCTATGACCTGATCGGCCTCGCTTCCGGCATCTTTTACGCCAATATGCACAAGGCCGTCAGGAAGTTCGCGGAGGAGACGGAGTTCCGTCCGGGGCAGAAGGTCTTTCTCGTCTGCACCTGTGGGATGGACAGCAAGGATTTCACGAAGAAAGTGAGGAAGACCCTGGAGGACAAGCAGGTGGAGGTCCTTGACAGTTTCCGCTGCCGCGGGTTCGACACCTTTGGACCTCTCGTCCTGATTGGCGGGATAGCGAAGGGGAGGCCCAACGCGGAGGACCTGGAGCGGGCCAGAGAATACGCCCGGAATCTGGCCTCGACTGCTCATTGAGGCGGCCTGCTGTGATATTATCTTTAATGGCGAAGTTTCGCTGAGACACGCAAAAGGCGGCGGTAAGACATGAAGCGTAATTTGAATTTTTCCGAGCTTCTCTCCGTGGGAAGCATGCTGTTTGGGCTTTTCTTCGGCGCGGGGAATTTGATCTTCCCCGCTTTCATGGGGCAGGCGGCGGGCCGCAATGTCCTTCCGGCCCTGTTGGGCTTCCTCGTCACGGGGGTGGGGCTGCCGCTGTTGGCCGTCATCTCGCTGGGGGCCACCCGGTCCGACGGTCTGCTTCAGCTCAGCCAGAAGGTGGGCAGAAAATACGGGTATCTTTTCACCTGTGCCCTCTACCTCACCATTGGGCCCTTCTTCGCTGCTCCCCGTTGTTTCACCGTCGTCTTTGAGACGGGCATCGCGCCGATCCTGCCCGCGGGGGTATCCCCCAGGGTGGGGCTCTTTGTCTTTTCCCTTGCGTTTTTCGCCATCATGCTGTCGATCTCGCTGCGGCCGGGGAAGATCCTCCTCTGGATAGGCAAGCTGCTGACGCCGATCTTCCTCCTCGTCTTCTCGGTGATCATCGGCACGGCACTCCTGTCCCCCATGGGCAGCGCGGCAACAATTGAGCCCGCCACAGATTACCTCGCCTCGCCGTTCATTCACGGCCTTCTGGAGGGCTATAACACGATGGACGCTCTGGCGGGGCTGGCTTTCGGCATCGTCGTGATCAACGTGATCACCTCACTGGGCGTGAAGGAACCTGGTGACATCGCCTCCTGCACGCTGCGTGCGGGGATATTCAGCAGTGTGCTGATGGTGCTCCTTTACGCAGCCACGACCGTGGTGAGTGCCCAGAGCCGTGCCCTGTACCCGATCTCCGATAACGGGGGCGTTGCTCTCACGCTCATCGCCCGGCACTATTTTGGGAACGGCGGAGCGTATCTGCTGGCCCTGATGATCTTCTTCGCCTGCATCAAGACCGCCATTGGCCTGATCACAAGCTGCAGCGAGGCATTTGTCCAGATGTTCCCCGGCGGGCTGTCCTACAAGGGATGGGCCGTGCTGTTCAGCGTGATCTCCCTGTTCTTTGCTAATCTGGGGCTGAACGGCATTATCCAGCTCTCCATCCCCGTCCTCATGATGCTCTATCCGCTGGCCATCGTGCTTATCCTGACCGCTCTGGGGCAGCGGCTCCTTCGCGGGGCGGCCCCGGCGGCCTATCGCATCGTCACGGCGTTCACCATGATCTGCGCCATTGGGGACTTTCTGCGGACGCTTCCGGAGGGGATAGCCGCCAAACTGTCTCCTGTCATCAGCCTGTTCGCGCGCGTGCTTCCGTTTTACGAGCTGGGCATGGGCTGGGTCATCCCGGCGCTGGTGGGGCTGCTTATCGCGCTGGGCGTGCGTTTACGCCGGTCATAGCGCGGCGGGACTGCCTCGGGGATGGACGGGACGGGCGCAAAACTGACGGTATTCTTTGAGGACCCGTTCTGGGTTGGTGTCTTTGAACAAACCTCCGGTGGCAAACTGTCTGCGTGTAAGGTCACGTTTGGAGCGGAGCCAAAGGACTATGAGGTGTGGAAGTTTGTCCTCCGGCACTACTATGAGTTGAAGTTCAGCCCGGCGGTCGAGGCTGAAATAAGGCCGGCCGCCGGCAATCCCAAACGCCGCCAGCGCGATGCTGGGAAGCAGACACGGGAACCCGGCATTGGCACAAAATCGCAGGAGGCACTCAAAATGCAGCACGAGGAGATGAAGGCCGAGCGCAGGCAGGACGGCAGGGAGAGGCGCGAAGCCGAGACGCGGCGGCTGTTCGAGCTGAGACAGCAGAAACGGAAAGAGAAGCACAGAGGCCATTGATCAAATACGAGTCGTTGTGGAATTGGATAAAGGTAAACGGGGCGGACAGCTTCAAGCTGACCTTTGCCGAGATCGCGAAGATCGCGGGACTGCCTGTCGACCATTCTTTTCTGACCTACAAGAAAGAACTTTTGGCGTTTGGCTATAAAGTAAGTAAAATTTCCATGCGTGAACAGACGGTGGCCTTTGAGAAGACAGACTGACCGGGTACAAGCAGGGGACGGGGGAAAACCCGTCCCCTTGGCTTATTTCCCCGTGAAGGGAGTCCTGCGGCCGGTACCGTCCGCGCCGAACTTCCGGTCCAGAGCCCGGTTGTCGCCGGGAGAAGTGAAATAGCCATCGCGCACGGTCTGGGGAGTGCCCATCTCCAGCAGCTGCCCCGCCGTAACGAAGTGGTAACCCGCCTCCTGAAGGGCATCCACGACCTCCCGCAGCAGCAGGGCCGTTCCCTTGGGGACGCGGTTGGCGTGGAACAGCAGAATGGAGCCCGGCCGGACCATCGACGCCACGCGGCGGCCTGCCCGCCGGGCACGTTTGGGATTGCTGTTGTCCCCCGCCTCCGCCGCCACATCCCATTGGATGACCCGCAGCCCCATCCCCGCAATGGCCTTCAGCGCGCGCTCGGAACTGCGGCCGTAGGGCAGGCGGAAGAGCCGTGGCACAGAGGGGATATCCGGTTCCGGGGCCCCGGCCTCACGGGCGGTCCGCAGCACGTCCTCCCGCAGCAGTTCATACTGCGCCTGAGTCCACATCACCTGAGCCCGCAGGCCCTCCGGGGAGAGCAGGGCACAGTTGCCGTGGCTCCATGCGTGATTGCCAATCTCGAACAGGGGTTCTGTCATGATTTGGCGCACGCGCCGGGCGTGGGTCCGCATCCACTTTCCCCCCATGAAGAGCGTGGCGGGAATGCGCCGCTGGCGCAGAAAGTTCAGCACCTCCATGTCGCAGCCAGTGGTCACGGTGTCCAGCTCGCAGAGGTCAAAGGTCAGGGCCGCAGCCTTTTCCCCCTTCGGCAGCGCAGCCCAGCGGACGATCC
Organism: Fretibacterium sp.; assembly: GCA_016280565.1. GTDB lineage: Bacteria > Synergistota > Synergistia > Synergistales > Aminobacteriaceae > JAFUYV01. Next base: position 1,997 of record JAEEGY010000044.1, on the reverse strand, counting down.
CCTCGTCCTCCCTGGGGGGAAACTGCACGACAGGCTCCCGACGCTCCGGCGGCGTGGTCACATTGGGCAGGGCCCGGCGCTGGTCCTGCGCATCCGGTGTCCAGGCATCCTTCTCTGGCGTCAGGCTATAAGAGGCAGCCTGAAATGCCAGCACAAGGCATACGGCAAAAATTATTATCTTTACTCTGTTCATTTTCCAGCCTCCCGAGCGCGTGCGCGGGCATACTCCGCCGTTTCCTATTATGGCGGGAAAGGGTATTGGTGTCTGCCGTTCTGGCGATGAGGGGGAGGAACGTCTGGACCAGCGCGTCGTTTACAGGAACGTCCTTCGCCATGAGTTTGCGAAACACGGGAAGCGAGACCTCCATCACGGTCCGAAATCCGCTCTCGGCCTCGCCGCGAATGCCCGTGCAACCATAGCGGCGATACACCCGTTCCCCCTTTGTCTGCAGTTCCTCATCTTTCTTAATGGAGCCCAACTCCTTTTTGCAGAGCCCATGGCACATCTCCGCGGTAAGGGCCGTCAATTTCTCTGCACTTAACGCTTCCCCTCGCCCAAGTTGCCAGCCTGCACAGCCGCAGAGTAAACCAAGGGAAAATATCTCTCCTTTGTGAGTGTTGACGCCGCGGGTGGCCTCGAACATCCGGACCTCTGCCTCGCGCCCCGCCTCACGGAGGCTCGGCCACATCGCGCAGGGAGAGGGGGCCTCGTCTGGGGCTATTTTATCATAGGCCGGAGTTCTGATAGAATGAACAAAAGCATGAAAGGTGCGAGCAGACCATGTCCGACTACACGATGCGCCGGGTCCACCCGTCCGACCGGCGGGGCAACGCGGCGGTCGACCGGCTCCTTGCGGACGAGAGCATCCGCCGGGACGCACATCTTGACTACACCTGCGCCCTGTTCGACGAGGAGTTGAACGCCGTCGCCACGGGGAGCTGCTTTGGGAACACCCTGCGCTGCCTGGCGGTGAGTCATGAACATCAGGGCGAGGGGCTGATGAACGAAATCATCACGCACCTCGTCCAGCTTCAATTTAAGCGCGGCAACTATCATCTTTTCCTCTATACGAAGGTCAGCACCGCGAAGTTCTTCCGCGACCTGGGGTTCTATGAGATCGTCCGGATAGAGGGCGAGGGGAATGGCGTCGTCTTTATGGAGAACCGGCGAACAGGCTTTGCGGACTACCTGAAGGCCCTGGGGGAGAGCCAGCCCCCCTGTCCGGCGGGAGCCTCCTCTCGACATGGACGTAATTGAGGCCGATGGGGCAAAGCTCGCCCGGCCCACCTTCCGCCGGTGCCTGGTCTGCGGACGGCAGGCCCAGGAGTGCGCCCGTGCCCGCGCCCATCCCGTGTCGGAGCTGCAGACGGCTGTAGAACGCCTGCTCACTCAAGCAGGTATAGCCCCGCTGATTTGACGGAGGAGGGAAAGTCCTTTAAAATAAGGCGAGTTTTTGCAAGAGGGTGATGGTGTGAAGGTATCCTTAGATCAGTCGGTGTGTATTGGCTGCGGCCTGTGTGCGCAGATTAGCCCGGAGTATTTTTCCCTCAATGAGGACGCGGGGACGGCACAGCTCCAGCGAACCGAGACGGAGGATGAGTCAGTCCGTGAGGCACAGACGAGTTGCCCCGTTGGTTGCATTCATCTTGAATAAAGGTTAAAATAAAAACAAGGGCCCATAGCTCAAGTGGTTAGAGCCACCGGCTCATAACCGGAAGGTTCCTGGTTCGAGTCCAGGTGGGCCCACCAAGATATAAATCTAAGGATAAATTCCTGATAAAGAAATACAAACAAAACCCCGCTGAAAGGCGGGGTTTTTGCTTATCTGGTGACAACACGTTCACCACTTCGGACCGTGTCTGTCCGCGTTGTTTTCGTATAAATTATCGTATAAAATGAAGGGCGGATAAATTTTTATACGGAGGCGCGGAGACGCTGACAGAGCTCAAGATACGCCAGGCACAGCCCCGGCAGAAACAGTATACCATGTCCGACG